>JAAYSI010000327.1 GCA_012524045.1 Peptococcaceae bacterium
CCTCAAGCACCTGATCTAGCATTTCCCTATGTTGACCTGTTACACAAACAATAGTCTCAAAGTTTTCTCTGGATTTTAATTCCTTTACAAGGGGACACATTTTAATAGCTTCCGGTCTTGTTCCAAATACCACCATGATCTTTTTCATAAATATACATTTCCTCCTTAAAACTACAACTATATTTTCAGCATTTTTTTAAACACTTACATGTCTAAATGCAACAAAACCCACTCAATGAAATCTATTCATTTTTAAGTGGGCTGTTTTTTCTAAATTCTAATTTTCTTTCACTGCTGCAACCTCATCTACAGCTTCACCTTCTATTATTTTAGAATACATATCATTATAATACTTCATATAATCACCAGAAACAACATTTTCAATCCAGTCAGTATTATCTAAATACCACTGGATTGTCTCTTTAATTCCCTCTTCAAAGGTGTATTCTGGTTTCCATCCCAATTGAGTTGTTATCTTTGTATTGTCAATTGCATATCTTCTGTCATGTCCAGGTCTGTCTTTAACAAATTTAATTAAACTTTCAGACTTTCCTAAAATTTTAATTATCAATTTTACAATTTCAATATTTGCTTTTTCATTGTTTCCGCCAATATTATAAACTTCTCCGTCTAATCCTTTATGTAAAACAACATCAACTGCTTGACAGTGATCATATACATGAAGCCAATCCCTTATTTGCATTCCATCACCGTAAACTGGTAAATCTTTTTCTTTTAAACAATTATTAATCATAAGAGGTATCAACTTTTCCGGGAATTGATAGGGACCATAATTATTACTGCACCTGGTTATATTTACAGGTAAACCAAAGGTTTCATTATATGCTCTGACTATTAAATCTGCACTAGCCTTTGAAGCAGAATATGGACTGTTTGGCAAAAGCGGCATGGTCTCAACAAATAAGCCTGTTTTTCCTAATTCTCCATATACTTCATCTGTAGAAACTTGCAAAAACTTAACGCCTTCTTTATACTTTCTGCAATATTTATCATCAGGATTTGTTTTCCAGTGTTTTTTAGCTGTGTCAAGTAAAACCTGAGTACCAATAACATTATTAGTTAAAAATATCTCTGGTTCTTCAATACTTCTGTCCACATGAGATTCAGCAGCAAAATTAACTACTGTGTCTATTTCGTAAGTGCTAAATATTTCATCCATCTTATTCCTGTCTCTTATATCTGCTTTTATAAAAGTATAATTCTCATTATCCGAAATGTCTTTTAAATTTTCCAAATTTCCTGCATAAGTTAATGCATCCACATTTACAATTTTATAATCAGGATGTTTTTTCAGCATTAATTTTACAAAATTGCTTCCAATAAAACCTGCGCCACCAGTTACCATAATTTTTTTCATATTATTGACCCCTCACTACTTTTTTTAATCTATTCTTCCAACAATGATAAGATATATTGTCCATAATCAGTCATCTTAAGACTTTCACCAACAGCCCTAAACTGTTCATCATTGATAAATCCTCTTCGCCATGCAATTTCTTCTAAACATGCTATGTAAAAACCTTGTCTTGACTGAACTGCCTCAACATATTCCGCAGCTTTTAACATACCATCAGGGTTTCCTGTATCAAGCCAAGCCATACCACGTCCTAACAAAACAACATTCAATTGATTTTTTTCAAGATAAGCGTTATTTACCGATGTAATTTCAATTTCCCCTCGTGCTGAAGGCTTAACATTTTTAGCAATCTCAACAACCTGGTTATCATAAAAATACAAGCCTGGAACAGCATAATTTGACTTTGGATGCTCTGGCTTTTCTTCAATTGAAATTACTTTTTTATTTTCATCAAATTCAACTACCCCAAATTCCCTGGCATCTTTTACAGGGTAGCCAAAAATAACTGCCCCTTCTTTATACTCTTTTGCTCTATTTAAAACTTTTGTTAAATTCTGTCCATAAAAAACATTGTCCCCCAAAATCAGACAAACATTATCTTGTCCAATAAATTCCTCTCCAATTATAAATGCATCAGCCAATCCCCTTGGCTTGTCCTGCACCTTATAGGATAATTTTAATCCAAATGAAGAACCATCGTCAAGTAGCCTTTTATATACAGGCAAATCTTCTGGTGTTGAAATAATCAATATTTCCCGTATTCCTGCCAGCATAAGAACAGACAATGGATAATAAATTAAAGGCTTATCATAAATAGGCAACAATTGTTTTGATACAGCCTTTGTCATGGGATACAATCTTGTACCTTTCCCTCCTGCCAAAACAATACCCTTCATTTTTATTCACCTCTATTCTTTAATAATTCTACAAATCCTGTCAACATCCTCTAAATCTAAATCTGCATAAAGTGGTAAAGTCAACACCCTGTCTGCTATATACTCTGCAACAGGCAAATGTGTTGAATCAAACACACCTTTATAGCACTGAAAATTACTAGTCAAGGGATAAAAATATTTGCGTGCAATAATATTATACCTCTTTAACAATTCAAACACTTGATCCCTTGTGTATTTATAACCGTCAAACACCACAGGAAAATAAGCATAATTAGGCTTTACCCCATCTTGTGGTTTAACAAGCCTTATTCCCTTAATCCCTTCTAAGTTTAACATATATCTTTCTACTACCTGCTTTCTTTTTTCTATCTCTCTATCAACATATTTAAGATTACATAATCCCATTGCTGCCTGAAATTCATTCATTTTAGCATTACCGCCAACAAATTCAACACTTTCAGGACTAGTTATTCCAAAATTCTTAAGAGAATTTAGACTATTTTTTAAACTATCATCTTTAAAGGTTAATGCTCCGCCTTCAATGGTGTTAAAAACTTTTGTGGCATGGAAACTAAACATAGATGCATCTCCAAAATTCCCAACACCTTCACCATTAACGGTAACACCAAATGTATGAGCTGCATCATAAATAATTTTAAGATTATACTTTTTTGCAATTTTCTCTATTTCAAAAACATCACAAACACTTCCGTAAACATGTACAGGAATAATAGCACTGGTGTTTTCAGTTATAAGACTTTCGATTTTTTTAGTATCTATGGTAAAATCATCATCCTTAATATCACAAAATACAGGTTTTAATCCATTCCTTACTATTGCATGGGTTGTAGAAGCAAAAGTAAATGGAGTGGTAATAACTTCACCAGTTAGGTTAAAAGCTTCAATTACACACTCTAGCGCTAAGTGTCCATTAGCAAACAGAACTATATTAGCAACGCCTAAATAGTCTATTAAACTAGATTCCAGTCTTTTGTGTTTTTCTCCTCCATTTGTAAGCCAATAGCTTTCCCATATGTTCTTTATTTCATCAATATACTCCTCAAATGGAGGCATTGAAGATTTTGTTACATTGATAATACTCATTTTGTAACCTCACTTTTTAAAACAATATTTTCTATACTAATATTTCAAATCTTTATATTTTGTCAGAATAACATCAAAATCCTCTTTTATAATGGACATTAAATTCAAATCTTTATATTCACCATTCTTGTAAACCGCTTTCCTTAAAA
>JAAYSI010000126.1 GCA_012524045.1 Peptococcaceae bacterium
CCCACCAAAAGTTAAATCTAAAAATCTAATGATTGGGGGCACATCAAATGAAGACATCTTCAAGTGCTTGGTTTATTTACTCTCTGTTTTCGGACTTAACCCCAACATTTGACAGAGAGCCTAACTTTATAGAGATAATAAAATATGTAAACCGTAGTTGACTGTTAACTGAAAGAAAACTATTACCTGGCTTAGCTTTAAATAAAAACATACGCCAAAATAGGAATAGTAAAACAACTTAATAAGGTACTTATAAAAACACTTTGCGAGGCCAGCACAGCATCGTTTCCGTATTCCTGGGCAAACATTGCTGCATTGACTGCAATGGGCATACCGGCGACAACAACCGGGACAGCCAGCAGCCACAAATTGTCCGAACCGAAGGTCAATGTCAATAAGACATAGGTTAAAAAGGGTAAGACTACCAGTCGGCAAAATGTGAGTATATATAGACTTGGCTTAGCAAATAGACCACGCCAGGATAAGCCGCTTAACATTGCCCCCAGCGTCAGCATCGACAGCGGAATACAAATAGAGCCAATCAGATCAATGGTCCCAAATAAAAACTTTGGTAAAGTGATCTGACCTAAAAACAGGATAATACCAATAATGCAAGCCGCGATGCCGGGATTTAGCAACAAGCGTAACGTCGATTGCAAGTTAAAAGTGGCTTTTTGAGCATTGTTCGAGGACATAATCCTTATTCCCAGTGAATAAGCCAAGATATTACCAAAGATATTAAAGACAGCGACATAAAATATGGCCTCACTGCCCAGGATAGCGTGAATTACCGGTAAACCCATGAAAATACCATTGGGAAAAGTCATTCCATATTTAAAAATTGCTTTTTCGCCGTAGCCCTGACAAACTAGTTTGGCACCGAGCACACCGAGTAAGTAACTTCCCAGAAAGCAGGGAATGGATATTAGCAGCATACTTAAACAGGTTTCAAGTCTGTCCGGAGTCAAAGGAAGCATCATGCTGGAAATAATAATTGCCGGAATCGCTACTTTGACAATTAACTTGGAAAAGTTTTCGGTAGCTTCCTTGGATATCAAGCCGATTTTCCCCAAAATATAACCCACCAGCATAGTGAGAAACAAGATTCCTAATTGGTTATAAACATCACTTAAGGCCATTTTCTAATCTCCGTCTGTTATTTGTTCAAAAAATAATTATTATTGTTAGTTAAAAACCTAATATAGACATCTTACCGTTATTTTGGCAAGCTTTCAATGCTCAGTGCTAGCAAAAATTTATTCCTAACTCTTGACTTGCCAGGGGACAATGCCTAAAATTTAGCTATAACTGAATCCTGGTTCATTTTTTACCTAAGGATAATGGAGTTAAAATGGTTTATAACAAAACGAAAAAAGTACTTGCTAGGCAAGAAAAATTGAGAAAAAAGATTTTGGCTGCAGCTAAAGAGGTCATGGCTGAAGATACAGCAGGTAAATTTTCCATTAAGTCTATTGCTCAGAAAGCCGGGATAGCCACCGGGACTTTTTATTTATACTTTGCCAATAAAGAGGCTTTAATCGAAATTGTGGTGCAGGACCTTTATGCCGAACTGTTAGCCATAATCAAAGAAGAAAGAGCCCGTTACACAGATGTGTTTGATAAGCTTCGAGCTTCCATGGAAGTGTGTATCAAAACATTTCTAAAGAAAAGGCAGATGGCGAAGATTCTGCTCGTATATTTCCCGGAAATTAATTCAACCATAAACAGTAAGTTTACCCACATTGAAAAGGATTTAATTAATTTTGTTAAAGAAGATATCGACCAGTTGCTTGCCGAAGACCGTATCCCGCCGCAGGACTCTTTAGTCAGCGCGACGGCCTTTGTCGGGACTTTTCGGGAAGTAATGTTGTCGTGGCTAAATACGGAGGAAGAGGTAGACTGGGAGCAGGCCTATAATACTCTTGTTGAATACAATATGCGTGGTATAGGTAAAAAATAAGGATACGGAGAAAAAGTAAGGACTAGGAAAAAAGGACGAGGTTAAATGGAAGCTTATTTAACGATTAAGTCGTTGCAAGTTGATTACTATCAAGATAACCGGCAAATTACGGCCTTAAAAGATGTCAATCTTAAGCTCCCGTATGGAACCAGCGCTTCGTTAATCGGGCCTTCCGGTTGTGGGAAAAGTACTTTATTGAGCGTTCTGGCCGGTTTAAACCAAAAATATACAGGCGAAGTTTTGCTGAACGGTCAAAGCCCGCAGGAAAATGGCAAAACAGCTTTAATCCTTCAGGATTATGGCCTGTTTCCCTGGAAAACTGTTTGGGATAATGTCAAACTCGGACTCCAGATTAAAGGGATTGCGAGGCGGGAATACGAGCAAAAGACGGAAGAAATCCTCAGGAAACTGGGTCTGCTCGACTTAAGAAAAAGATTCCCGGCCCAGTTAAGCGGAGGCCAACGGCAAAGAGTTGCGATTGCCAGGTCCCTGGTGCTAGAGCCGGAACTGCTGTTGATGGATGAGCCCTTTTCTTCGCTGGATGCATTAACCCGGGAAGAGATGCAAGACTTAGTTCTAAGGCTTTGGCAGGAGACAAAACTAACAATTCTCTTAATAACCCATAATATTGAGGAGGCAGTCTTCTTAGGGCAAAGGATCTTTGTGATGTCCGCCTGTCCGGGTACAATTATTCGCGAGTTGGAGAATCCGCTGGCCGGTGATTATTCGGCCCGCGGCAAAGCGGATTTTTGGGAGTTAGCCGCTTCTCTGCGTTCGAATTTACGAAGGAGCTAAAAAGATGTTTTCTATGATTTTAAAGAAATTGACTTCGCAAAGTCTTAAGACAATTTTAACCCTAGTGTTCTTATTCGGAAGTTGGCAGCTACTTGCCCTTATACTGCAAACTCCGGCCCTACCGCCGCCTGGAGAGGCGCTTAAAAGCCTTGGAGCTATTTTCGTAAGCGAAATTGTAGGCCATCTTGGGGTAAGCCTTTACCGGGTAGTGGTAAGCCTAATTATTGCTACACTTTTAGCCGTTCCTTTAGGTCTTTATTTGGGCAAAAACAAAGCGGCAGACCAAATCTCAGCTCCTTTGATTTATTTGACTTATCCGGTGCCGAAAGTTGTCTTTCTGCCGATTTTTCTAATTTTACTCGGTATTGGTAATGTCTCCAAAATCGTGCTGATTACCCTGGTGGTATTTTACCAGATTCTGGTCACGACCAGGGATGCTGCGCGCAATCTGGCTAAAGAATATGTTTTGTCTGTAAAATCTTTGAAGGCCAGTGAATGGGAGATTTATCGTCATGTCTATTTCCCAGCGTGTCTACCGGCCATTCTTACCTCTTTACGGCTAGGGTTGGGTACCGCTCTGGCAGTTTTGTTTCTGGTGGAAACCTACGCGACCAGAGAAGGGATAGGCTTTTTTATTATGGATTCCTGGAGCAGTTTGGCCTACGATAAAATGTTCGCCGGAATTATCGCGATGGGCCTGATGGGCTTTGTCCTTTATCTGCTATTAGACGGCTGTGAAAAAATCTTTTGCCGCTGGGTTAACCCATAAACAGCATTAGATATTTAAAAAGCATTTAAACTGGCAAATACATAACCGACGGCGAACAGGACGCTGAAAAATAATCCCAGCTTAGCGGTTGCCGCTAGGGTCTCGTTAAGGGGCGAGCCCTTTTTGGTAAAAACATCGGTGATGAGCGTCGCAATTTGAGGTAGTGTGAGCCAAGCCAACAAGATTAAAGACGGTGCTTTACCGCTTAGCCATAGCACGAGTGGGACTAGATAAGATAAAGCCAACAGAGAGATGTAGTAAATTCTGGTGAATTTTACGCCAAAACGTACCGGCAAAGATTTCTTACCTGCTTTGCGGTCAGTTTCAATATCTCGCAAGTTATTGACCACTAGGAGCGCGGTAATCAACAGACCGGGTGGGATGGAAGCCCACCAGGCTATTTCGGAGACAAAGCCGGCTTGTAAATAGTAAGTTCCAATTACTGCTACCGGCCCGAAAAAGAAAAAGACGAAAATATCAGCCAGGCCGTTATAACCCAAAGGAAAAGGCCCTCCGGTATAAGCTATGGCCGAGATTATAGCCAGTAATCCTAACAGGAATATTGGCCATCCTCCGAGGTAAATTAAATAGAGGCCTACAGCAGCGGTTAACGTAAATACTACTATGGTTCCGGCCAGCATTTGACGAGGAGTTAGCAAACCGGCTTGCGTAACTCTTAGAGGGCCGGTTCGTTCTTTAGTATCGGTACCTTTTTTAAAATCAAGTACATCGTTGGCTAGGTTCGAACCGATTTGTAATAGCAAAGCGACTAAGAGACAAGCGAGAGCCGGCAGAAGTCGAAACACGCCGTCGCCAAGGGCAAGCCCCGTCCCTAAAATCACCGGCCCGCAGGCAGCGGGAAGAGTTTTGGGCCGGATAGCCAAGTACCAAATTTTAGGTGTACTAAGATTTCCCATTTTATCGTCCTTCTACTTTCATTATTTTTGTCCCTTATTATTCCAAAGATATTTTAAGTCAAGTTTCCGGTGCAAGCAAGTTAGTAAATCCCTATAGCTCTTAATCAACTCTTAAATATTATTTAAACTTTGGGCAAGAAATCCCTTGTTTATAAGTTTTAGAGCCTTTTAGCTAATGAGTAAAAATCGGGAAAAAACGTAGAAAAAATTATTGCATTTGTCTTAGGAAAAAGCTATGATAAGCTTATCAAGAAATGAATATAGGTTCATTTTTTCAACAAAATCTTGCTATTTCTCTAGCTTTTTAAGATGTTTAAAAGCTTAGGTGAATATTGAAGGAGGACGTCATATGCCCTTAAGAAACAATATGTATTTAAGAAAGTTTCTGGCTATGTTTCTAAGCATTCTCGTTTTAGGCTTGCTCGTCGGCTGCGCCGGGACAAAGGAAGCCGATTCAGGTTCCGTGAAATTGAAGATTGGCTCTTTGCCAATTGAAGATAATTTAGCTATTCTGGTAGCCGAGCAGAATGGTTATTTTGCTGAGGAAAACCTCCAAGTAGAATTAATACCCTTCCAAAGCCCTGTCGAAAGCCAGAGCGCTTTTCAGTCCGGAGAACTGGACGGCATGGTGACCGATATGTTGATTGCGGCAATGTTGAAAGGTTCCGGTGAAAAGCTCAAAGTGACTTCTCTAACTTTGGGTGCGACTCCGGAGGAAGGGAGATTTGCCATAGTAGCCGCACCGAATAGCTCAATTGCAAGCATAGCCGATTTAAAAGGCAAAAGTATTGGCATCTCCAGCAATTCCATTATCGAATATGTGACGGATGGCCTGTTAACGGATGCGGGAATGGATCCGAATGAAGTAGAAAAGATTGTCGTGGCCAAAATTCCGGTCAGATTAGAAATGTTGCTCAATAACCAGATAGATGCCATTACCGTCCCGGATCCCCACATTACTTACACCGTAGCGCAAGGAGCCAAAATAGTTGCTGAAGATACTCAAGGGAGGAATCTTTCCCAGGCAGTGCTTATTATGACCGAGAAAGCTCTGAATGAGAAAAAAGAGGCCCTTATTAGCTTTTATAAAGCCTATACCAAGGCTGTGCAAGACCTTAACCAACATCCGGAAAAGTATAAAGATCTCTTAGTGAAAAATGCCAACATACCTGCAAGTATTGCTGATGAATATAAGATCCAACGCTACCCAGAACCTCAGCTACCGGCTGTGCAAGAGGTTGAAGATGTGTTTGCTTGGCTTAAGCAAAAAGGACTATTAAAAACGGAAGTGACTTACGAGGATTTTGTGCAGAAGGGATTATATTAAAATTACATATTTCAAATATTTCATTATTGAAATAACAAAGGGAAACAAGTAGAATAATGGTAATAAAAACCATGTACTAAAGGGTTTTCGGATGAGAAAGAGATTATTTTTAGTTTTTGCCGTTTTAAGCCTTATCCTAACCTACATCCATAATCCGCAGTTAGCCCGTTCAGCGGAACTTGCTAACAGCAATTCTTTGACAGCAACGGTTCAAGAAAATGCTGCTCTTGATCGTTGCATTTCTGCTGTGGCTTATTCGCAGGGCGGCTGGGCTAAATCAAATTATGCAGTATTAGCCAGTGCGGAAAGTTTTGCCGACGCTCTTTGCTCCGTTGCTTTAGCCCAAAAATTAGCTGCACCCCTTTTGCTGACAACTCAGGCAGAATTAACTGAAGTAACCGCGCAGGAATTACAGAGACTTAAAGTTAAACATGTGGTGATAATCGGCGGCCCGCAAGCCCTAGCAGCGAATATAGAAAACGAGTTAAAAGAATCGGGTATCGAAAGCAGCGAACGGCTTTTTGGTCAAGACCGTTACGCCACCTCGCTTGCAGTTGCCCAAAAATTAAATCCTGCTAATGGTGTGGTCTTGGCCGCGGGTACGGACTGTTCTGAATTATTGCCTATCAGCGCTATAGCCGGCTATACAGGGATGCCGGTCATATTTATCGATAAAAATAATCTGACTGACGAACTTAAGAATTACTTCCAAGAAAATCTTGTTCAAACCGGCTATTTAGTGGGAGAACTTGGGGAAATTAGTTCGGAAATAGCAGAGCTTTTTGCCAATCCTATTTCTTTAATGGGGAGAGATAGCTTTGAAGTCAACGCTTTGGTCCTAAACGAGTTTGAACGGCTACTAGATTTTAGCCGCATTTACGCTGTAAAAACTGATAAAGATTCACAGAATTCAGAGCTTGTCGAATGGGAAATTGCCAGTCAGGCAGCACACTTCGGCTATCCAGTCATTCTGACAAATGGCTCAATACCATCGGTATTGCTAGATTGTCTTAAAACCAAAGTCCTAACGACCAGTGAAATTATTTCTATCGGCTGTTCAGTAGACGAGGCGACAAAGATTATTAGCCAGTTTAACCAATTACTGCCGTCATCAGCGGCTTATGCCTATAGTGCTCCGGGAAAGAAGAATAAATCCCCAGCAGAACGACCGCAACCACCCGAGCCAACAGACCCCGGAGAATCTGAAGGACCCGAAGAACCTAGAGAACCGACAGAGCCCGAAGAACCTGGAGAGCCCGGGGAACCGATAAAGCCCGCTCCGGTTGAGGTGCTTGAAGTGACCTCAATTACCGATAATGGTTATTATAAAGCCGGGGATTTGCTTGAGCTTAGCCTTACTTTTAGTGGCGATGTTGAGGTTACCGGAGAGCCGGTTTTAAAACTGGCAACCGGAGCAAACCCTGGCGCGGCAGTTTATAGCAGTGGTTCCGGTAGTCCCACACTGATTTTTAACTATACTGTTCAGCCGGGAGATAACAGTGATGATTTGAATTATTTGGCAGCGGATGCGCTGGATTTGAATGGGGGCACAATCCTAAGCAGCGACACAGGCGTCGCGGTGGACCTTACCTTACCTGAACCGGGCCGGCCTGGTTCTCTTAGCTATAACCGGGATATTATAATAGATACTATCGCCCCGAGCGCTTTGTATATTTCCAATCAGAATGTTATCCATCCCGAATGTAGCTTAACTCTGACAGTAGAGGGAGGTCCCCTTAGTCCGGAATCCTGGGAGGCTATTTTCCAGATAATTAAAGACAATACCGGGGCCGGCGAAAATTGGCTAAGCGGTGTTTCTGCTGGATACTTAACTTTAACCATTGCTGAGGACGGAACAAGCGCTCTGCTGAAAAATACGAACCTCAGCAAAAAAGCCTTGATTATTGAGGACTTTGTGTTTCCTAATTCGATAATTATCGATAAGGCTGGAAATCATGCGACTCAGGATCTTACAGTTGATTCCTATAAAGAGGGTTCAGTTGTGGCCGTCTATTCGTTATATGACAGATCTGACCCATACAAGATCGGAAAAGAAATCTGGATTGGGGTTGAATTTAATGTTCATCAGTTATTATTAAATAATCCTAACAAAATTACACTATCTTTGGCGACCGGGCAGGACGGCAGAGTCGCTGTATGTCAAAATCTTACCGGTATAAACTCGAATATATTGCAATTCAAGTATATGCCCCAATTCGGTGATCTAACTTCTGATTTAGATTACACAGGTTCTAACGCTCTTCAGCTAAATGGTGCTAAAATTGAGATTTATAAGGGTAATACCCCTGTAGATTTACTCTTACCTGAGCCCGGAGAGCCCGGTTCCTTAGGACATGTCAATAATATTGCCATCGATACCTTTCCGCCGACGGCAATTCTGATTTCCCAGCAAAACCTAATTCCGGCTAAAGGCAGTGTCACTTTGACAGCAGTAGACGGGCCTTTGGCTACCATGTCGTGGTATGAAATTTTTGAAATAATAAAAAGCAATACAAGCAGTGGCGGAAACTGGATATCAGGGATAAATCCTTCGGATCTAGAAATGATAATAGGTGAGGGCCATATATCAGTTGAGACTCGGAATAACAGTTCCCAAGATGCGATTATTAACAGTGATTTTGTAATACCTAGCGGTAGGGTTTATGATTTGGCTGGAAACAAAGCTGAAGAGGATATTATTATAGATGCTTACGCAGATCCAGAATAGTTAAAAATCTGAATCAATTTTATATTATTAGCCATGTATGGCAATCAACCGAGTGGTGAAAATCCACAATGGGGATATGAAGCTGCTAACCATTAGCTTAAGTATGAGTGGAGGGCTTTATAATTCGGTGAGGGTAAAATATATCAAAAACTTTACTTTTAGCAGCTTACATAGTATTATCTCATCTTTGACAGTTAAGACAAGATAAAAACTCCGGAAGCCCTGTAACTAGGGCATCTCGGAGTTTTTTGTATTTCTAAAAAGTGCGTAATGTTTTACCTTTTTTCGTATCTTTA
>JAAYSI010000127.1 GCA_012524045.1 Peptococcaceae bacterium
AAAACATTAACTGGAAGTTATAGTTAAAAAAATGTGATAGAAATAAAAAAAGAATAAGAATAGAGATAGAATTGGAATTGAAATTGTAATATAAATTATGAGAAATCAACAAAAAACAGCTGAACAAAGGAAAGTCAATACCAAAGGAAAAAACCTTCTAATAATACTAGCTTTAATCACCCTTCTTCTGGCATCCATCTATCAGCATTTCAGTAACAAAGAAGATATACTAAGTTTATTACAGCAGGGAGAACCTGCAGCTACTGAGTTCAAAGAAATTAGCGGTGTTTACAAGACCTATGAACTTTGGGATGAGCATGGTAACTTTTTAAGTTATGGGGTCATCGCCAGTGCCTCAGGTTATGGAGGCCCTATTACTGTGTTGACCTTTGTAGATCAAGAGGGACTGATTTCTAATGCTCTTTTACTGGAGGACTCTGAAACTCCCCTTTATCTGAAAAGGGTCTTGGCTGCAGGTTATCCTGAGAATCTACGAGGAAAAATAATTTCTGAGCCTTTGGAAAATCAGCAGGGTATAGATGCTATCAGTGGTGCCACTCGGACTGTAGAAGGAATTATCTTAGCTGTAGAAAAAGGAATGTACCAAATTGGCCAGAACCAATTAGGATTGTCTATTCCAAACTTGAATACTTTTTATTTCCAGTGGCAGGATGGTTTAGTGATCCTCTTATTGGTTACAGCGATCTGCGCCGCCACTTTTAAGAAGAGAAAACTGAGACCTTGGATCCTGGTAGCTGCCGTATTTATCCTTGGCTTTATGGAAAATAATTCCCTAACCATCGGCAACTATATGAGCATCTTGACTTTAAAGATGCCAACTTTTTTTGAGAGACCTATATGGTATGTAATGGTAGTGGGGATACTATTTGTAACGCTATTTTGGGGGAGAAATATTTACTGTTCCTGGCTCTGTCCCTTCGGTGCAGTTCAAGAAGGAATCTATAAATCTTTGAATTTAGTAGATTACAAGCCTAACCCAAAAGTAATTAGGATTTCCCGGAAAAGCCAATGGTTTTTTCTCTGGCTGGCCGCCCTGTTAGCTCTAGTATTTAACAATCCGGGAATTGCCAGTTTCGAACCCTTCGCTGTCTTTTTTAACGGAGATGGGAACAGCTCCCAATGGATTATGATGGGGCTTATTCTGCTCTTTGCAATTTTCCTCTTACGCTTTTGGTGCCGCCTTTTCTGCCCCGTGGGGACATTTCTGGATTTTACCGCTTTATGTAAAGGAAAGTTTAGAAAGTTCTTGACCAAAAAACGTGAAAACGATGAAAAAGCAAGGGCTACATCTTGTCAAGAAAAAGGCGCTCCCTGCTCCAGAGAAAAAACTGAGGAAGTGCAGTTTTCAAATGGCGATAAAGCTGTAGCAGTGGGTGTCTTTATAATCTGGGTATTGATCCTTGGAGCCTTAGTCCAAAACCTCGGGCTATTTTAAACTCTATAATTAAAAAACAGCAGCCCCGGTATTATTCGCTAAGACCTACGGGCTGCTTTTTAAAATACTTACTTTGACATCTCTAAATCCTTTTGTATTTAGTCCCTCACTTATGATAAACTTCACCTCTGTTAATTTTACAAGCTCGATAGATTTGTTCCAGTAGAACCACTCTTATAAGCTGGTGCGGAAAGGTTAGTTTGGAAAAGGACCAGCGGAAATCAGCTCTATTTAAGATATTCTGAGCTAAACCCAAGGAACCACCGATTACAAAAGCTATGCTGTTCTGGCCGCTTAAAGCTCTGTCAGCCAAAATATCGGCCAACTCAGGTGAGGAAATATTCTTGCCGCCGAGGTCAAGCGCAATCACATAATCTTGAGCAGAAAGAAATCGAAGAAGCCGTTCGGCTTCTTTTTGTTTAATTCTTTCTTCTTCAGCGGCACTGGCTTTGTCCGGGCAGGGCTCATCTTCTACTTCGGTTATTTCCAGCCTGACATAAGGCCTCAACCGTTTAGAATACTCGGCTATTCCTTCCCTTAAATATTTTTCTTTAATTTTACCTACAGCTAAAATTTTTAGATACAGCATTATAATTCATAATTTCCCGAAGCTTCGGGTTGATAGAGAATTTTATCTACTTTTAACTTAACAGTACCATTTGGTACAGACCACTCTATAATATCTCCGACCTTATAACCTAATATTGCTGTGCCGATCGGAGCAAGAATAGAAATCCGATTATCTGATAAATCTGCCTTATCCGGAAAAACTAATGTATAAACCATCTCTTCCCCATCTTCTAAATCAACTAAGGATACACAAGAATTCATAGTTATAACATCCTTAGGTATGTCTTTAGATTCGACAACCTTGGCCCTTTGAAGCTCTTGCTCCAGCTTTTTTAAATATTCTTTTTTACAAAGATTATACTCCTGCGCGTCAAAAATTAATTTTTGTAATTTAGCTTTGTCCGCCTGGGTGATGTAAATAGTTTTGTCCATGGTATCTTCAACCCTATCCTTTCTTTTCCCTAAAAAAAAAATATACAGCGACTATCTTTACAGATAATCGCCAACAGCATTATTTTATTTTTCAAAATATTTTGTAAGTCTTTAGTTTATTATAGCTCAGAAAAATATTAAAGTAAAGACTGCCTGTTTTTGTGTTTTTAAGATTTTGGCAACTAAATAAATGGTTTATTGGTTAAAATTATTTGGAAATGTACTTTTTTCAATGAAAATAAGACTTTTTTTGGTCAATACTACTTAATGGAGGTGATAATTCATGGCTAGAACCAGTGAAAGCAAAAAGAAACTTTTGCAGCAACTTAAAATGGAAGCCGCTGCAGAAATCGGACGTCTGAATTTCGTTCGCGAAAATAATGATCATTATAAAGGAGATGTTTCTTCCCGTCAAAACGGTTCGGAGGGGGGACCCATAGGTGGACAGATGGTTAAGAAAATGGTAGCCTATGCCGAGCGGCATATGATGCAAAATGGTGGGAAATTATAAAATATATCTTGTGATGTTAACCTAAGACGTGAGCTCTCAAAATAACTACGCTTACGTCTTGTTTTTTTATTTGGCAATAATTTGATCCTGGACAGCAAATTCTTCCTCATGCTTGGGCTGTTGACAGCTCTTACATTTATCAGAAGGAACCAAATCAGTTTGATCAGAATCAAGATTCTTAAAAGCAACCGACAACATTAGTTTTAGCCTGTTTACTTGATTGACCTGACTAGCTCCTGGGTCATAATCAATCGGAACAATATTGGCTTGCGGAAAATGTCTCTTAATTTCTCTGACCATGCCCTTACCGACAACATGGTTAGGCAGACAGGCAAAAGGCTGCAGACAGGCCACATTGCTTGCTCCGCTTTTAATCAATTTCAACATCTCCGCAGTTAAGAACCATCCTTCTCCTGTTTGGTGGCCAAGGTGCATTATCTTCTCAGCCAGTTTAGCTAATTCATAAATTGATATCGGCGGTTCAAAACGTTTACTATTTTTTAATTCTTTTTTCATAACTCTACGGAAATGTTCCAGCCGCCAAATCAAATAGCGAGAAATAAGACTTCCTTTTAAACTGCCGGCGAGTTTTTCATGGCTGTAAATCCCATTGTGCAAACAATACAGGAAGAAATCCAGCAGATCCGGCATTACGGCTTCCGCACCTTCTTGTTCCAAAATATCTACAATAAAGTTATTAGCAAATGGATGGTATTTCACCAAGATCTCGCCAACCACTCCAACTTTCGGCTTTTTAATATCCAGTAACTCCATATTATCGAAATCTTTTATTATCTTACGGATATTACTGTGGTATTCTCGGGTGCTCATTTTAGCCAAGCTCGGTTTTAGGGTTTGAATCCATTTGTCTAAAAGCTGGTTTGTTTCGCCCGGATTTTTTTCATAAGGCCTGGTTGCATTCGTCAGCCTCATCAATAAATCACCGTAAACAACAGCCATAACCATACGCTTTACTAATCTAATAGTTATTTTAAAGCCGGGATTGCTTTCAATACCTAAAGCATTCAGCGAAATTACCGGTATTTGGGGCATTCCGGCATCTCTTAAAGCTTTGCGAATAAAACCGATATAGTTGCTGGCCCGACAACCTCCGCCGGTTTGAGACATGATCACCGCTGTGCGGTCTAAATCATAACGACCGGATTTAAGAGCCGCCATAATCTGACCTACTACGAGGATTGATGGATAGCAGGCGTCGTTATGAACGTGTTTTAATCCTTCTTCGACCGCAGCTACTTCCACATCAGGCAGCACTTCAATTCTATAGCCCTCGATTCGAGCAGCTTCTTCAATTAATTCAAAATGAATCGGAGCCATCTGCGGTGAGAGGATGGTATATTCTTTTCTCATTTCTTCAGTAAATAGTACCCTCTTGGGTGTCTCGTACAGTTTACGGGCTTTAATCTTTTTCCTTTCCCTCTCCTGCATAGCGGCTAAAAGAGAACGAATACGAATCCGAACTGCCCCGAGGTTATTAATCTCGTCAATTTTTATCAGGGTATAAGTCTTACGGTATTGCTGCAATATTTCGTGGACCTGGTCGGTAGTAACCGCATCCAAGCCGCAACCGAAAGAATTAAGCTGCACAAGCTCCAGATCTTCTCTGGAGGTTACAAAATTAGCCGCTTCATAAAGCCTGGAGTGGTAGACCCATTGGTCAAGAACTCTTAGAGGTCTTTCTACCTGGCCTAAATGAGAGACAGAATCCTCAGTAAGGACTGCAAGCCCTAGGCCTGTGATCATCTCTGGTATTCCATGATTAATTTCCGGATCTATATGGTAAGGCCTGCCAGCCAGGACAATGCCTTTTTTGTTATGCTTTTGAAGATAGGCCAAGACTTCTTCGCCTTTAGCCCTTATATCTTCCCGAACAGCTTCACGCTCTTGATAGGCTTTATCCACTGCTGCATTAATTTCCTGTTTAGTTAAGCCCCAAAAGCCCAGTTCCTCGTGTAAGCGCTCCTTTAATCTCTCCATGTTATCCATCGGTAAGAATGGATAGATAAATTCTATTCCTTTTTTCCTTAACTCATCATCGTTTGCACTGATCACTTCCGGGTAAGAAGTGACAATAGGGCAATTGTAATTATTATTGGCGCTTTCCACCTCTTTTTCATCTCTGGGGAGACAGGGGTAAAAAATTTTCTTAACACCTTTATTGATTAGGTCTTTTATATGACCGTTAGTCAGCTTGGCCGGATAACATAATGATTCGGAAGGCACGGTCTCCATACCTATCTCAAAGATTTTTTTCGATGAGCGGGCCGATAAAACCACTCTAAAACCTAACTCCGTAAAGAAAGTAAACCAAAAGGGATAGTGTTCATACATATTTAAAGCCCGAGGAATTCCTATTTCCCCGCGCGGGGCCTGTTCTTTCTTTAGCGGTCTATAATTGAAAATCCGTTTATATTTATAGGCAAACAGGTTAGGAAGTTCAGTCTTAGCTGAGGTCAAACCTGCTCCTTTTTCACAACGGTTTCCGGTAATGAATTCGCGTCCGTCAGAGAAGGTATTTATTGTAAGCAAGCAGTTATTGCCACATAAACCGCAATGTTTTGTGTCTGTTTCAGTTTCAAAACGGCCTAACTCTTCCGACCGGAGCAGAGTAGATTCTTTTCCAAATTCTTCATATCTTTCCCGGGCAATCAGAGCAGCGCCAAAAGCACCCATAATTCCCGCAATATCTGGGCGTATTACCTCTCTCTCCGTAACCAGTTCAAAGGCCCTAAGCACAGCATCATTTTTAAAGGTTCCGCCTTGAACAACAACCTTTTCGCCTATTTCCTCGGCACTGTGCAATCTAATTACTTTATACAAAGCATTTTTAACCACTGAGTAAGCGATTCCAGCAGCAATGCTTCCTATATCTGCTCCTTCTTTTTGAACTTGTTTTATTTTGGAATTCATGAAAACGGTACAGCGCGTTCCTAAATCTACCGGAGTCTCAGAAAAAAGACCTCTTTGCACAAATTCTTCGAGCGGCAAACTTAAGGATTTGGCCAAGGTTTCGATAAAGGAGCCGCAACCGGAAGAACAAGCTTCATTTAGCATGATATTATAAATGACTCCGTCTCTGACCTGCAGGCATTTCATATCCTGCCCCCCGATATCCAGGATAAAAGTGACCCCGGGTAGGAAGTGTTCAGCACCTTTTAAATGAGCCACAGTTTCAATTTCCCCATGATCTACTTTCAGAGCAGCTTTTAACAGTGCTTCACCATAGCCGGTGACTACAGCCTGGCAAATCTTAGCCCGTTCCGGTAAAACCTCATAAAGTTTTCTTAAAGCTTCAATTGTCGAATTCAGCGGACTGCCACCATTGCTTCCGTAGTGGGAATAAACCAAATTTCCTTGTTGATCAATCAAAGCAAGCTTGGTGGTCGTCGAGCCGGCGTCAATCCCCAAAAAACAAGGTCCGGCCACTTCATTCAACGGTTTTTTGGCTACCGAGTGCTTATTGTGTCTAAGGTTAAATTCCGCATATTCTTGCTCACTGGCAAAAAGCGGCGGCAAGAAGGTACTTTCGGAAGTTTGGTTGTGTAAATTCGCTATATTTTTGTAGATATCTTGAAAACTACAGACTTTACTCTTTTTCGAAGCCAAAGCTGCCCCAATTGCTACGAAAAATTGCGCATTTTCGGGAGCAATAATATTTTCAGGGCGCAAATTCAAGGTCTCTATGAAGCGCTTGCGAAGTTCGGATAAAAAGGAAAGGGGTCCGCCTAAAAAAGCGACATTGCCTCTGATTGGTTTGCCGCAAGCTAAGCCGGCAATAGTCTGATTGACCACAGCCTGGAAAATGGAAACAGCAATATCCTCTCGAGCCGCACCTTCATTAAGCAGCGGTTGAATATCCGTCTTGGCAAATACTCCGCAACGCGAAGCAATAGGATATATTTCCTTATAGTTTTTAGCCAGCTCATTAAGACCGGCAGCATCGGTTTTAAGCAAAATAGCCATCTGATCAATAAAGGCGCCGGTTCCTCCTGCGCAGGTTCCGTTCATCCGAAGCTCCGGTGAATCGCCAAAATAGGTTATCTTAGCATCTTCACCGCCTAACTCGATCGCTACGTCAGTTTCCGGGATAAATCTTTTAACGGCTTCGCTACAAGCAATCACTTCCTGAACAAACGGTATATCAAGTTGCGTGGAGGTTGACATTCCGCTTGAACCGGTAACATTCATGGTTATATCCGTATTTTTTAACTGTATATACATCTTATGCAAAAGATTGCTTACAGTATGCTGAACATCCGAAAAGTGCCGTTGGTAATGGCTGTAGACCAAATTATCCTGTTCGTCAAGAATAGCTATTTTCACAGTGGTAGATCCTACATCCAATCCAATGTGCAGAACTTTCCCCATCTATCTTTCTCCTTATTAAAAATATTTAAACGGTATTCGGCAAGTGTTACCTCTTCCTCTAATCTCTTTTAATGCTTTAGTAATTAATTATATCAAATTTCACGCTCTTTAAGAAATATTATTTATATTTTCTTAAAATTACGAAAGGGGTTGGCCACGTTCTCTATTATTTTATTCCATTAGTTTCACCTGTTCTACTATTTGTTAATGCCTTATTAGTCATTTAATGGTAATTTAATGAGATTTATAAGCAAAGCAAGAATGTTTAGAGACAAATAGCAAATCCTGTTGCCGATTAATAGCAACAGGATTATTATTCAGTGTCTATATCCTTATTGTCTATATCCATGTCTTGCTATTATTCTTAATAAAATATCTATTGACCAGAATCTATTGATCAGAGCGAATCTCTCCAAGTTTTACCTTAACTGTAT
>JAAYSI010000310.1 GCA_012524045.1 Peptococcaceae bacterium
CATAAACCTTACCACAATTTAAGCATTTTAATTGACATAAACCCGAAGTATAATTCCCTCCGCTTATGTGTATTGCATTGCCTTGCGTTAGTGCTATCGCTACTTTCTTTCTTGCACTGTCTATGATATTTTGAAAAGTCTGCCTTGAAACCTGCATCCTCTCCGCACACTCTTTCTGACTAAGCCCCTCTATATCTTTTAATCTCATGGCTTCAAGTTCTTCAATCTTGAGAGTAATTTCTTCTACTTCGCACTTTCTTTTGCCTAATGGTATAAAATAAGTATTCTCTGGGAAAAATTCAACTCTTCTGCATTTTATCGGTCTTGGCATTTGTTTACCTCCCTGCATCTTTTACATAACCCAATGAGCATTATATTGACATCGTAAATTTCCAAATCATTTATATCTTCTATAGCCTTGTTTACCTTTAAATATTCTAAAGCAACTTTTCTTTCATCAATGTCTATTATATCATTACATTTAACACACTGGAAATGAATATGCAGGGGCTTTTTGCTGTAGATTTTCAGTTCATAATAACTTACTCCATCCACAGCAATTTCTTTTACTATGCCAATATTGTTAAATATCTTTACGTTCCTATATACTGTGGCAAGACCAATGTTGTTTTCTTTCAGCCTTTGATATATCTCTTCCACACTCAAATGCCTGTTAGCAAGGAAAAACTGTTCCAGTATCAATTTTCTTTGCTTCGTAAATTTAAATCCGTTTTTCTCTATCAACTTTTTAATGAGAGAGAACTTATCCTTTGTCAGAACATTATTCATCACCCCATCCATAAGGCCACCCCTGTTATTTATTCATGACAGTGGTCTTCATGCTGATGTTCCCTGCATATGCTTCCTGTGGATTTTAACTCATTTTTTAAATACTGCTGGATGACATCATCACAATATCCTTCTACTCCTACAATCACATCTATATTGTTTTCTGTAAACAACTGCTGGGCTGTTTCTCCCATACCCCCTGCAATTACAACATTCACTCCTAATCCCTTCAGATAATCAGGAAGAAACCCTGGTCTATGCCCCGGATTTTGTATGAAATCGTTCTTTAGCACCTTATTTTCACCAACCTCATACACTGTAAATCCTTCACAATGTCCAAAGTGTCCGCTAACAAATTTCCCTTCACATGCAACTGCTATTTTCATTATTAATGCCTCCTTAAAATTATTGATTTAAATATTTTATATACTTACAAATGTTATCCCACATCTGCCTTATTGCCTGATTTGCCTTGCTGCCCTCATAATAAACAATAGGCTTCACCTCGTTAATTGATTTCATAACTGTATCATCATAAGGTATTTTCCCTATTAAATAAACATCATTCTCTCTGCAAAAACTTTCAATTTCCTCTGCTACTTTCTCATTGATGTCGTATTTATTGATACAGGCGAGAGTAAGGACCCCGAAATGCCTGCATAACTCCATTACCCTCATAAAGTCCTCCAGACCCGATTGGGTAGGCTCTGTGACAATCAATACCGCATCGCTTCCCGTAATCGAAGATATTACAGGACAACCAATTCCTGGAGAGCCATCTATAATAATAAGGCTATTCTCATCTGCGAACTTCCTGGCATTACTGCGAAGCATAGTTATGAGTTTTCCCGAACCTTCGCTGCCCACCTCCATCTGTGCCCTTGAAATAATTCCTTTATCGGTTTGGGTGATATAAACATCAGCAGTTTTCTTTTCTTTTAAACTGATGGCATTATGATGGCAAACCAATATGCAAGCACCACAGCCCTCACATTTAAAAAAATCCACTTTACTATCTTTGATTGCGTCAAACTGGCATACTTTTTCACATTCATTGCAGCCTGAACAAAACTTTTTATCAATAACTGCTTTCTTTTCTCCATAAAAGTATTCCTTTCTTATATCTCTTCCATCGTAAAAAAGGTACAGATTGGGTGCATCCACATCGCAGTCTGCTTTTACTGCATCTTTTACAAGTTCAGAAAGGG
>JAAYSI010000304.1 GCA_012524045.1 Peptococcaceae bacterium
ACTTATGCAGGATATCAGTATGATGAAGAGACAGGGCTGTATTATCTCAATGCAAGAATGTATGATCCAAAGATAGCAAGATTCTTGCAGGAGGATACATACAGGGGAGACCCAATGGATCCGTTATCACTTAACTTGTATGCTTACTGTGCTTATAACCCTATAATGTACTATGACCCAACAGGACATAATTATATAGAAATTTTTGGCATACCTTTTGGGAATCCAATAGAAGGAATTAAAACCGTATTTAACAAAGAAAAAAGAAAGGAAGCTTTTGAAGTAATAGATTTATATATGAGAGAGGATGACCAAGAATCAAATACAAAAAGAATTGTCAGAGCCTCAGTAGGAACATATAAAGCATTGAAAGCTATTGGAGAAGGTGGAAAAGATATAGCAAAAAGTATATTTACTCCAGCAGCAACATGGATAGCATTCGCAGGAGGAGAAATATACAACTGGGTAACAGAAAAAGATGAAGCATTTAGGCAAGATTTTAGAGAATTAATGTGGGAAGAAATATATAGAATCGGAGATCAAGATAGTTTGTTTAAGCCTTTGGGAAACTGGATCGGGTATGGCGGTACAATTATATATGCAAATATAACAGGTCAAGATAGAGAGTTTAAGCAAATTCTTCATGAAGAAGCTTTAAATGAAATATCAAGATCTGGATTTGCAGCGATAGAGGCGATTCAGAGTCCATTTAAAAATACATTTAACAGACAGAATGCATCCAGATATTTTCAAAAAGCTTATTATACTCCACAAGAAAAACTAAACGAGTATGCTACAAATATGTTGGTGGTTGGAATGATAGCAACTGGAATATGTTCAAAAGCTAATGCTTCTGGATTGAAAATTAATGTTAATTTTCAAAATATAGCATATGGAAATGGAAATTTGGCATTGGCTACATTACCTAGAATTTCTGTATCAGTATCACAAAGTTTACCAGCTGCCAGTGTAGGAACTATGGGTAATATAATGGTTGTTGTTGCTAATTCGGGAGGTTTTGGTGGTAATAGTGAAATAGAGTTACCGGAAAATACCATCAATGCAGGAAAGCCTGGTTCTCCTCAGTGGAAAGATGCTGTTAAGACACTTAGAGAATCTAAAGGTAAAGGAATTAATATTAAAGTAGAGAATCAAGCTGATGCTCACAGACTTATGAAAGAAGCTGGACTTGATTTAGAACTGAAACCTACATACACTAATGAGCCATACAAAGCAGGGTACGAAGTACATCCGGCAGAGCCAAATGTTGGAAACAATTTTCCGCACATAAAATGGAAAGACTGGACAGGAGGGAAATCCAATGGTGCGGAAGGTCATATATTTTTTGAAAGATAACAAACAAATATGCGAAAAGGATAAATTAGCTTGAAAGGAAGGGATAAAATGATTGAATTTATTAATGGAGAATATATAAATAAAGATGAAGCAAGTATAATAAAACAGGTGCTAAAAACTAAATTTGTTGGGGATATAAACATAGAGGGGAATTTAATGTGGAATTTATTCAATCAAAAACCCAAGCTTATGTCTTTTGTTGATGTTAAATCGCTACAGATACCTAATTATGATAAAGTATATTTTTATTTAGAGCGCCAAGATAAAATGTATAAAACTGAATACAGTAATATACTGAAATATGTTGAGGATTTGGAACCTTGGGAGGAAATTGATGGATATATATTTGATCATAATTATAATTGGGTTATTGCGATAACTCATGAGGACAACCAAATACTGGTGATAGGTTTATAACTTGTAGTTTATATATGTTGTCGTTGCATAAATTCAATCTAGCTAATATATGAGACAATATATAACAAGCAATACATATATTGTACACAAATTTATACTTTTAAAATAACAATAGCTTATTCAAAAGACAAGTACTTTGGTAATTATAACCATAGTGCTTGTTTTTTGTGTGGGTCAGCATGGGTGCAATCTAATTAAACAATTTAGACAAGGAGTAAACCCTGGAGATGAATTCGCGTTTCATTTTACTTCATTAGAAGGCGGTAAAGGCATAACAAGTAGTGGTGCACTTAATCCGACAAAATATGGATTAAGAGGACCTGGAGTTTATTCTGGCACAACACCCACTCCTTCATGGGCTTTAAAGCATGTTCCTTATAGTGGATGGGGATTGGGAAATGCTC
>JAAYSI010000128.1 GCA_012524045.1 Peptococcaceae bacterium
GTAACGGAACTGGTCTTTTCAGGTCTACTTGAACAGCTTGATGATGATCAATTAAACGCGGTAATTTCCTGTATTGATTATGAAGGCAAACGCAACGATTTCTTTCATAAGTTTGACTTAATAGATTTCGACCCCATAAGAAATATCATTTCCTATCTACAAAGTAGCTGTGGGCCTGACGCAGTCCGTTTTGAATCAAAGGTTGCGGTTATTACTTATTTTTGGAGTAAAGGATACTCCTTTAGTGATATTCAACAGTTATGTACCTTAGACGAAGGTGACATAATAGCTGTGTTTAGAAGAACAATAGATTTATTGAGGCAAATGCGGGAAGCTTCAACAGATCCAAACTTTAAGCAGCGTATAAGCACTTGTTTAAAGAAGATAGATAGAGACGAAGCATCAATATTAGAACTATTGTAATACTCTAAAAAATAAAGAATAAGGAGCCCTCGTGGCTCCTTATTAAATTAATTGCTATTTTGGACTGTCCGAAAATTAGCAATTAGCAAGCCTTTAAAAGGCTTTAACTCTGAAGATTGAACACCAAAACCCCAGCCTGAACTCTCAGTTCCTAAGCATCATCCCGCTCCTACAATAAAAGGCTGCTTTACTATGTCAATCGACCTCAAGTCAGGCTGTTTCCTGGCATACCTCCTCTCAATCTTCAAAACAACATCCTTTTTCTCTACATGCGATACGTCGCAAACTTGACAACACGTTGCCTCAAGGTAGAAAAAGGAAATCCATTTTCTTTATATTATTCTATTCCAAACTTAATTTTCCTTGGTAAAATATACAGCTTTTACAGCCAATTTTGTCGATATTAAGAGAAAGTACTCTAAACATTTCTTCTGTCAAACAATAATTCTGCTGTATGCTTTACTTTGATGTTAGAATTTCTATGTTCTAACCCTCCGGCAATCTGCATTAAACAGCCCGGGCAGTCTACTGCTACAACATCTGCTTCAGTCTTAAAAATATTTTTAAGTTTTCTTTCCAAAATAGGTCCCGATATTTCCGGAAACTTAATAGAGTAAGAGCCAGCAAATCCACAGCAACGATTGGATTCATCCATTTCAATAAAATTGACACCAGGCAGATCGCTCAAGAGTTTCCTTGGTTCACGATAAACGCCAAGTTTACGTCTTAAGTGACACGAGTCGTGATAAGTCACTTTAAGCGGTGTGTCATCACCTTTCTTCTCTAAGCCACCTAACATTGTTATAAGCTTTGAGAAATCAAAAACTTTAGCATCGAGCTCTTCTGCCTTTTTAAGCATCTCGGGATTATCATTAAATAATTGTTTATATTCTTTTAGGGCAAGGGTACAGGTAGGGCAAGCCGAAACAACATAATCCACCTTTTCAGCTTCTAACCCATGGATATTCAAAATAGCTGATTTTAGGTAATTTTCGCCGTCTCCCATGTAATTGGCCGGAGCACCACAACAGGATTGGTTTTCCGGGAAAACGACCTTATAACCAACTTCATTTAAAGCAGCAACAACACTTTCGCCAATCTTAGGATAAACAAAATCTAATAAGCAACCAGAATATATAGCAATCGTGCCTTTAGGACTTGGAACATCCTGTTTGATTTTCGGAAAAATATCCCTAAAAGGCTTCTTAGCAATTGCCGGCAAACTACGACCTTCCGTAAATCCTGATAAGAATAACGGTAAATGCCTTATATACTCAGTACCTTTTGTTAGCGGTTTTTGTGCTACTGCTGCAATCCGAAGCATTGAGTGAAATAGCCTTCTGTTAGCCACAACGTCCAGAGCAAATTTTTGGGTAAATGGTAAGCCGGTTTTTTCACCATAACGGTTACGTAACTCCAGAATCATACCTGGAATATCGAGCTTTCCTGCACAAACTTCAGTGCAACTTCCACATTGCAAGCAAAGATTTTGAACTTTTTGAGCCGTGTCTTCTGAAGTTAAAAAAGCAGTTAACAAGGTACCTATTCCACCGGTATAGGCATGGCCACCATAAACATGACCGCCAACTAATTGGAAAGCCGGGCATACATTTAGGCAGGCAGCACAACGGACACAATTAAACATCTGTTTGAACTTTTCGTCTTGAAGTATTTCACGACGACCGTTATCTAGTATAATAATATGAATATCTTTTGGCCCTTTGGTGCCATCAGGTAAATAAGCTTCATTAACGCCGGTATACATTGAAACATACGTAGTAATATTTTGGCCGGTTCCATTGCGAGGCAAAGTTTTTAAAATATAGCTCGCATCCTTAAATTTTGGCACGAATTTTTCTATACCTACAATAAAAACTTGGGTGCTAGGAATTGTAGAGGTAAGTCTCCCATTACCTTCGTTAGTTAACATTATTAAAGTGCCTGTTTCTGCAACGGCAATATTAGCCCCCGATATGCCTAGATCTGCTTCGATAAATTTTTGACGCATCACTTCTCTGGCAGTCCCAACAAGTTTAGCAATTATCGGATCATTTTTTTCACTTGTGTAATTAGTAAACAGATCAGCAACTTGCTCCTTAGTTAAGTGAATAGCAGGAAGGACCATATGCGAAGGGGTATGTCCTGCTAAAGCAATTATAAACTCCCCTAAGTCAGTTTCTTGAACTTCAGCGCCATCTTCGCGCAAAGCTTCATTAAGCATAATCTCTTCTGAAGCCATAGATTTAGACTTAACCACTTTTTTAACGTTTTTTTCCTTAGCTAGTTTTCTAACGTAGTCATTGGCTTCTTTGGCATTAGCAGCGCGAAAAACTTTTGCACCTCTGGCAGTAGCGTTTTTTTCAAATTGATCTATCATTTCATCTATATGGTCAGCAGCATAAGTTTTTACTTCCTGCACTTTGTTTCTTAATTCTTCAAAATCAAGCCCCTGATAAGCCTTATCCCTGGCAACAGGATAAGCTTGGGAAAATCGTTCTAAAGCTCCTCTTAAAATATTATTTTGCAATGCACTATCTATTTCTTTTTTTAATTCACTGGCCATTTTTTATCACCCCTTATTCTCCTAATTCTTACTCATCTACTAAAATAGCAATCACTTGTTTGGGTCCATGAACACCAATTTCTAAAATGCGCTCAATATCTGAACTCCTACTGGGTCCAGTTATAAAACCAACAAAACCGGGGATTTGAGGCAGGTTGTCAATGACATCCAACATACTATCTAGATCTGGTATAAGGTTTTCTGTTTTTAGTAAGGCTACATGAATAGGAACTAAGGTAGAACAAAGACGGTTATCCACCTCCGGAGCAATCTGGACCAAGGTACCTAATTCAGCAATCCCCCAATTTACTTCGGTAATACCAACATCATCAGTTTTTGTATTGTGTAATAAATCATCTGTATGTACCTCTAATCCGGCTCCGATTAGTTCTGTAACAAGTCCGGCTGTGCGGGATAAAGGGGATTCATAAAGGGAAATATTTTTACAGTTTTTTGAACTCAATATGTTTATTAAAAGTTCACTAATTTCCGCAATTCTTCCTACTCTGTAACATTCTCCGTTGTTAGCTTCAAATTTTTCTTTAAATTTTTCATACAACTCATTAATATTCATGCGTACCACCTCTTTTTTTGCTAAGTGGTCTGACCACCATACCATTTATTAATAATATCTCAAATTTTTAAAAAATTCAATAAATAATTCATATTTTCACAAAGTTTATATTCTAATAAGATTTTTTAAGGCTTGGCAAAGGCTATGTAATCGGATAAAAAAATACTTCCCTATAGACAGTATATTGTATAAATTCTGTATAGGGAAGTATATCTTCTTAGTTTAGCAATTTATATATTCAATATATATTTTAATGTTAGCTTGATAAGCTTGCTTTATTTATATTGGTTTGCCAGTCTTTTTTTCAAATTCTCAGCGACAAGGGCTGAATCCATTGGGTTTCTCGCTATTCCGGAGTCAATTGCTGCTTGAGCTGTAGCCGCAGCGACTGCCGGGGCAACCTCAGGATCTAAGGCACTTGGGATAATGAATTCCGGGCCTAGTTCTTCAGGTTTAACACAATTTGCTATTGCTTTAGCAGCAGCGATCTTCATTGCATCATTGATATCGGTCGCCCTTACATCAATTGCCCCACGGAACATTCCAGGGAATGCCAGAACGTTATTTATCTGGTTATGAACATCGGAACGACCGGTAGAGATTATCGCTGCTCCAGCATTCATTGCTCTTTCAATAGGCCAGATCTCGGGAATGGGGTTAGCTTGAGCAAATACAATTGGATCTTTAGCCATAGACTTAATCATTTCTTCATCTAGGGCATCTGGGACTGATACACCGATGAATACATCAGCACCTTTAATTGCGTCTCTCAAACTTCCTTTAACCTTCTCCGGGTTAGTTGCCTTAGCAATCTCCTCTTTCCAAGGATTCATACCTTCGGTACGTCCTTCATAGATAGTACCTCTGGAATCGCACATAATAACATTTTTTAAGCCCTCAGCCATAAGAAGTTTTATAATAGCGATTCCGGCTGCTCCAGCACCATTGGCAACAACTTTGATATCATTAATATTTTTACCGACAACTTTAAGAGCATTGTATAGGCCAGCGAGGGTCACAACAGCCGTTCCATGTTGGTCATCATGGAAAATCGGCCCTTTAAAGATGCCACGTTTTTTGAGGTTTTCTTCAATTTTAAAACACTCAGGAGCTTTAATATCTTCCAAATTCACTCCTCCAAAAGTAGGAGCCAATAATTCAATTATTTCAACAATCTTATCAGGATCATTGGTATTCACGCATATGGGAAAAGCATCAACATCGCCAAAAGTTTTGAATAACAAAGCTTTACCTTCCATAACCGGCATTGAAGCCGCAGCTCCAAGATTTCCAAGCCCTAAAATAGCACTTCCGTCCGATACAATTGCGACGTAATTGGCGTGATTGGTGTAAATATCTAGATTTTCTATATCTTTACCAATTTCTTTTACCGGTTCGGCTACTCCAGGGGAGTACGCGAGGGTCAAATCATCTCTGTCTTTGGCCGGAACAGTAACTCTTACTTCAAGTTTACCAGGTCTTTCAGCATGAAACGCTAATGCCTCTTCGCGAAGATTCTTGATACGTGACATTCTCATCTTCCTTTCTAACCAAATGCATTTATGTTAATTTTATAAAGACTTATATAAGTACATATATTTGTATTAAGTCTAGATTTCTCTAATAATTATTAAAATTACCACGAAGTTTTCCCTTTAAAACAGGGTTAAATATGGTCGCCTCTGATTTAGAGGCGACCAAAACAATTATTCTTGTTTCCTACTGGCATCTCTAGCATCAATTTCTGCTTGAGCAGCAAGAATATCTAAAGCCTTTTGATATACTGGGGTGTCAACCATTTTGCCTTGGTAAGATACAGCTGCTTTACCTTTGGCCAGACCTTCTTCTTCAAACACTTTAACAACGCCTTGAGCCCATTCAACATCGGCTGGATCGGGAGCATATAAACGGTTAGAAGGTTCAACCTGACTTGGATGAATAATCATCCGGCCTTCATAACCCATTTGTTTGCCGTCAAGAACGTTTTTCTCGAATGCTTCTATATCTTGGTAAGCTACGAACGGAGCGTCAATTGCCACAATGCCTGCAGCGCGGCAAGCAACAGCCATTTTTGCTCTTGCATATTGCTGTTCAACAGCTTCTGAAGTTAACTTAACTCTCATATCAC
>JAAYSI010000012.1 GCA_012524045.1 Peptococcaceae bacterium
AACCAGAAAATCATGGGCTACTTTTTCGGCCTTCATGCCTTCAGAATCAATTTTAGCATTGAGTTCTTGCATGGTTTCATCATCGAGCAGGCCGGCTAATTGGTTTAAGGCATCATCAATTTCCGGATACTCAGCAAGTATATCTTGACGAACTAAGGGCAAACCGTCGTAGGGCGGGAAATATTCCTTATCATCTTCCAGGATTACCAGGTTAAAAACCTTCAGTTGCCCGTCTGTAGCATAAGCATCAACAACATCCACTTCCCCTTCACTTATAGAACGATATTTAATGCCGTGACTCATTCCTTTAACATCTTTGAAATTCATATTGTAAACCTGTTGTAAACCCGGATAGCCGTCAGGACGATCCTGGAATTCAAACTCACATCCCAGCACGAGATTTTCAGATACTTGAGCTAAATCACTGAAAGTTTTTAAATTATATTTTTCGGCTGTTTCCCGGGTCACAGCTAAAGTATAGGTATTATTCATCCCAAAGGGCTTTAATACCTTAAACCCATCCTGCTCCGTTAACTGCCTGGTCTTTTCCAAAGTTTCCTCCGAAGACCCTGTTTCTTCCTGATAATAATTGGCAACTATTGTTCCGGTATAATCCGGAAACATTTGAATATCGTTATTTTGCAAAGCCTTCAGAGCCACATTAGAACCGCCGAGGTTAACTTTACGGTTTACTTTAAGATCAGTATAGGATTCAATCATGTCAGCCATGATATGGGCTAAAGCAATATTTTCCGTAAAATCTTTCGACCCGATAGTAATAGTACCACCCGCTGCGGCTTGACCTTGGCCACACCCTCCTAGACTTCCCAGACTAATAACAAGAGCAACTGCCAATAACAAAATAAACAATTTCCTTTTCATTACTCATTCCCCCTTCTTGATTTAAAATCTAAACTTTTAGACCCCGTGGAGTAGTAATATCCTCTAAGCGGCCGAGCAAGAAATCAAGAATTAGAGCCAGCATGGCCGCCGGAAAAGCCCCAATTAACACCAGAGCGTCAATGTTTCTTGATATACCGAGGAAAATAAAGTCTCCCAAACCTCCTGCTCCAATAAAAGCAGCAAGGGTCGCTGTGCCCACATTAATAATCGTTGAGGTGCGAATTCCGGCCATTATCACACTGAGAGCAAGAGGCAATTCTACCTTGAATAAAATTTGTAAGTCCTTCATTCCCATTCCCCGGGCAGCTTCAATCATTGACCTATCTACGTCCTTAATCCCCGTAAAAGTATTGCGAATTATTGGCAATAAAGAGTATAAAAACAATGCAGCAATAGCTGTTTTTTGCCCAATACCGAATAAAGGAATCATAAAACCCAATAAGGCAAGGCTGGGGATTGTCTGCAGAATGCCGGCAACTCCTAAGACAGGGGCTTCTATTGATTTTACCCGAGTAATCAGAATACCCAGAGGAACACCTATACAGATAGCAATCATCATAGAAAAAAACACTAGTTCAATATGTTGTAGTAATGCATATAGCAAATCCTGCCAACGCATCTCCAGTTGATAAACTATTTGTTCCCATAGAGATAAATTACTCATGGTTCTCCCCCTTTAACCCATTAGCCAACCCGTTAGCAAAAAAGCTTAATAATGAACCGCGCGTTACAACTCCAATAACTTTACCGCCATCATCAACCACAGGGATAATACCGTATTGAGCCTCAGTCATCTTGAGCAAAGCATCCCTGGCTGTCGCCTTGTGTTGTAATACCGTCTCTGACGAATTCATAATTTCCGCAATGGTTTCGGCCTTATCAACATTGGCCTGTAATTCACGGCCGGAAACAATACCCAACAACTTACCACTTCCATCAGCGACTATTAAAGTGTCTGTCTTGCGTTGCCGCATAAAATTAATCGCTACTTTTGGTGTTCTAGACGGCAAGGTTATGGCCGGATTTTCACGCATAATATCTGTAATGGAAACATACTCCGGATTTTGATAGATTCGCTTTTTCCCAATAAATTCTTCGACAAAGCCATGAGCCGGATGGCTAAGAAGTCTATCCGGGGTATCCAATTGCAGGAGTTCGCCGTCTTTCATGACGGCAATCCGATCCCCTATTTTTAAGGCCTCATCCATATCATGGGTAACAAACACAATAGTTTTTTGCATTTCGGCCTGGATCCTCAACAACTCATCCTGTAACTGTTCGCGGGTAATGGGGTCCAAAGCACCGAAAGGCTCGTCCATCAGAATAATATCCGGATTAGCCGCCAAAGCCCGTGCAACTCCAACTCTTTGTTGCTGACCGCCGGAAAGTTCTCTTGGATAGCGTTTAGCATAAATACTCGGATCCAGTTCCACCATTTCCATCAACTCAATAACCCGTTGCTTAATTTTGCTTTCTTCCCACTTTTTCAATTTGGGAATTAGGGCAATATTATCTTCAATTGTGTAATGAGGAAATAGCCCGATTTGCTGGATGACATAACCTATATTACGGCGCAAATTAACCGCATCCACAGTCATAATATCTTTGTCGTCAATATAAATTTTGCCTTTAGTATGAGGAACCAAGCGGTTAATCATTTTCATAGTTGTGGTCTTACCACAGCCGCTTGGACCTATTAACACCAGGATTTCTCCCTTATGTATTGATAGATTCAATGATTTTACCGCCTCGAAACCATCGCTGTAGGTTTTACTCACATCTTCAAACTTAATCATCATATCCCCTCAAAATAGCTTATTGATAAAGCCATGG
>JAAYSI010000129.1 GCA_012524045.1 Peptococcaceae bacterium
ATACAATGTCTTCAAAGATCCTGCCGTTATAGCCACTGGGCAGCTTCAAATGCTGAAAAGAGCTTTTCAGGGGGAAACAGTTTTTTTCTCTGATGTCAAAGTGCCTTTGGAAGAAATTGTGGAACACTACGGTATCCAGGACTTTGATGTGGAGGCCATATATCAGGACATTACGATTTTCCCTATTCTCGATGACCGGAAACGAGTAATATATGTTGTTGCCCTGTTGATTAACAGGAGGGTTTATAAGGGCAAGGATGGAATTGGAAGGGCGAAAGAATATATAGAAAACCACTGGCAGGACAAATTTGACTTGGGCGAAGCGGCCAAAGCCGCTTGTCTCAGTAAAGCTCATTTCACTAAGCTGTTTAAAAAACATACCGGCGTAACTCCCTATGAGTATTATATTAATTATAAAATTAGTAAATTAAAGGAGATACTGCTGGATACTAATCTTTCCATATCCCAGGCTTTTGCCGCCTGTAATATGGAATATAACGGTCATTCAGCTCGTGTGTTTAAAGAAAAAACAGGCCTTTCGCCCTCCGCTTATCGGAAAATGTCAAGGTAAAATGCAAATATAGACAATTACCATAATTTGTATTATCTTTGTATTAAGAGATGTTGATAGGGACTTAAAATAACTGGGACAGAGAAAAAGACAGCGGACGGTAATAAATTTCAGAAAATTCAAACAAAGGGGGAGGAAGTTATGAGCAAAGTGTGTGTCAGTGATGAGTACAGACAGTTTTCCCATCATGGCGAAATAAGAGTTCATCGCCATGGTCCAGGAAAGCTTGCCACCAAAACATTTCTAGCCGACGATAATGGTTTTGCGGTAACCAATGTGATCATTATGGGAAAAGAAAAATGCGCTATTTTTGACGCCCAGTGGACCAAGGCTTGTGCCTGTCGAGCGGTAGCCGAGATTCTCGAAGAAAATCTGGAGCTGGAAACAATCTATCTAAGTCATGCTCACCCGGATCACTATTTTGGTGTCGAAGTTTACAAAATGTTTTTCCCTGAGGCTCGGGTAATTGCCGTGCCAGAAGAAGCGGCCATTATAAAAAAACAATGGACTGCTAAGCGAAACGAAGTAGTGCCGGACATCGGCGAGATTAACTATGCTTCCGAACACCTTTCCATTGAAATTGAGTCCTTCGCTGATGACTATTTTGAGCTGGAAGGGGAAAGAATTGAGATCATTCCAAGGCTTATGGGTGACTACAAATACAATACAGCTGTGTGGATTCCCTCCATCAAAACACTTTGTTGCTCCGATATTGTGTTTAACGAAGCCCATCCCTTTACCTGCGAAGTTAACGAAGAAGAACGCCAGGAATGGATAGAAGTATTAGAGAAATTGAGAGCCTATAATGCCGATGTGATCATTCCTGGTCATGCCCGCTTCGGCATGCCCTTTGATGAAAGCGGCCTCGACTGGACACGGGATTACTTATTAGCAACTGAGATTGAACTTAAAAAAGCCAAAACTAAGGGCGACTTCTTCTATGCGATGGACAGACTCTTTCCCAATGCTATTCTGAAGAAGAGCAATGAGATGAACTGTGAAGTATTTTTTGGCGGAAAAGTGTGGGATTGGCGCGAAGAAGAGATTTGGGACAAAGGGAAGTAAAGAATAATAGCGATAGGCTTTTTAGCTACCTATTGGGGGTACAATTTTATAGCTGCATTGTAAATCCAAAAACGGTAGATGACGCTCCTTGCAAAAGATTCTTAATACAGGTTTCAAAGTAGGGTCTTTGGTTAAGGCAGAGCCAAAACGAGCGAAACTGAAATATTGTTGATCTTTAGATAAGACTATGCCCTTATTAATTAAATGGCCTTTGGCCCAAGAGTTTACTATATTGGTCAGATCTACTTCAACACTCACTGTCCCTTCCATAAGATCGCCTTGTGTTAGAGATGGGTCATATTTTGGTTTGTTAAGCATATTGGTTCTGCTACTGAAATAATCTAACAGTGGATGGATATCAATTACCTCTTTGGTTTTAAGGCAGTTCAGAAATGTTCCTGTTTTAAACAGTACCAGTCTGGCACTTTCAATTGTATTCGTGGGGATAGGAGGTAAAGAAAAATATAAATAGCTGAGATAAGAGATCTTCAGGCAACGCCCAACTATCAGGTCGCTATCTCTTGTTAATAGCGGTATGTTGGATATTGTCAGGCTTTTTTCTGCTATAATATCTAGAGAAATCAAAACAATCACCTCAAATATTTATGTACGGTTTGAAGCCCAGGCTTCAAACCTTTTAATTTAAGGTGTCGTTGTCAGGGTGTAGGCAGCATAGGCGGTAGCTGTAACAGTATCATCGGTATCTAAAGGCGGTGAAATTGCAAGATTAAAAGTATCTCCGTCAACCGGCCAGGTTCCGGCAGTATATTTTTTAGCCGCAAAATAATGTTCGATTGTACCCGGAGTTGTGGATCTTTCGACTGCAGCATCAACTAATACAATGAAATCGTAGGAAGGATCGACTGTTCCGGTAATGTTGGCAATTACTTCGTTACCGCTTTCAGTGTTACTTAGGGTAATTGGGAAAATTTCCTGAAAAGCCATCTAGAGAATTACCTCCTTAATTTTAGCAGAATAATGCCTTTTACTTGTCCTATATTCATTCTATGTTGACAAGCTAGAAAAGTGAGTAATCGTTGTGGCCCTTGTAGTAGCAGGTATATGTTTTATTACAATAATGCTTATTCATTTAACCATCCTCCTCTAATTATGAACAGCGACTGTTAAGATAATTTCGTATTTTTGGGATAAAAGTTCTTTAGATAATAAACAGATATTTACAAATTGTTCATTAACAGTCATAAGATCTTAGTTTGTTTATTGAAGGCTAATTACCATTTCATTATAATCAAGTTGAAAAGATAATTAACTTGATGTCTAATAACTTAGCATGAATAAAAGAGCGTAAGTATCAAGGAGCATTAGTATGCGGGAAACCAAGTGTATTATTGTGCGGAATGTGAATAAATCTTTTAGTAGCAAACACGTCCTTAAAGATATTAACTGGGAGATACCCTATGGAAAAATATATGGCTTACTTGGTCCTTCCGGCTGTGGTAAAACGACCATGGTGAAAATTATCGCCGGCATCCTGGAAGCCACATCAGGTGAAATCTACGTCTTAGGTCAAAAGATGCCAAAGCTTAGTTTAATGAATAAGATAGGTTATATGGCGCAGTCCGATGCCCTCTACGGTTCTTTGACGGCGAAAGAAAACTTGCATTTTTTTGGTGCAATTTACGGGATGAATAAGGCGGAAATGAAACAGCGAACTGAAGAGGTTATGGAGCTAGTTAATCTTTCAGCAGATCAAAATAAACCGGTTCAAGCTTTTTCCGGTGGGATGAAGCGGCGCCTTTCGCTGGCTTTGGCTATCATGCATAATCCACCGGTCTTAGTGCTGGATGAACCTACGGTAGGGATTGACCCACTTTTGCGGAAGAATATCTGGGAAGAGTTAGATAAATTAGCAGCGCGAGGTGTTACCATCATTGTGACAACTCACGTCATGGACGAGGCGGATAAATGTCATAACATTGCCCTGATGCGGAGCGGACGTTTGATTGCCCAGGGCACAAGCCGGGAATTGCAGGATAGAATCGGTGCTCAGAGCCTTGAAGAAGCTTTTATTTACTACGGAGGGCAGCAGGATGAGAGTTAGAGCTTTAGCCTTGCGCATCTTGAATCAATTACGGCACGACCGGCGTACTCTGGCCTTAATGCTGGTTGCTCCTATTTTTCTTTTGACGCTGGTCTATTTCATATTGGCCGATACCACTCCGGTAATAAATATTGCTGTGATTAATGCCCCGGCGGGTTTCGAAGATAAACTCGAGGAACATAATGTAAGAGGGCAGCGCTACACTGAAGATGAAGCCCGTTTAGCTTTAGAGCGGGGCGAGGTTATTGCCAGTATTAAGATGATAGGCGGTAAGTCCTATATCGAAGTGGACGGCAGCAATCCGACCAAGGCTAAATCAGCATTGGCAGCTTTGGAGCAGGCTAAAATCGATGTTAGCAGATCAAGGCCGGATTTAAGGTCGGAGGTCACTTATGTCTATGGCAAGGAAGATTTACCTACTTTCGATAATTTTGGGGCAACTTTAATCGGCTTTATAGTTTTCTTTTTTGTCTTTTTAGTGTCGGGAATTTCATTTTTACAGGAAGGAAATTCAGGTACTCTGGAGAAACTGCTTTCTACTCCTATTAGACGCTGGGAGATTGTGGTCGGTTATGTGCTGGGTTTCGGAGTATTTACCATCTTGCAAGCTTTCCTTATTTCTTGGTACTGCGTTTATGTACTCAAGGTAATGATGATTGGCTCTTTTGGTCTAATTTTATTAATTACTTTACTGGCGGCCATAATAGCGCTTACTTTGGGGATCCTGATGTCTACCCTGGCTAATAATGAATTCCAAATGATTCAATTTATACCCCTTATTATTGTTCCTCAGATTTTCTTTTGCGGTCTGTTTGACCTCCCTGCAGGTATAGAGATCATTGGCTATACAATGCCTTTATATTATATA
>JAAYSI010000130.1 GCA_012524045.1 Peptococcaceae bacterium
GACCACAAATCCTCAGGTTATTTGGAAATTTAAACTTGAACGCAGTGGAGGCAAAACACTTTAACTTCTTGAAAATTTCTAGGGTATCCTAAAAAGAAACTCTGTCTTAAAAAAAGATTAGGTAGAAATCTTTTGATTTTGTGCCGAAAAGAACAGGTTACCCGCTGGTTACCCACTAAGAATTAATCCTAAAAAAAGAAGAATAGCTTTATGTAAAAACATGTAAAAACGGCTTAAAACCCTTATTTTAAGCCGTTTTTATTACTTGGTACGCTTATTGCATTATATCAGTGCCGACCAGATTGGATAAAAAAAGGCCATAAGGGGGAATGGAAATAGCGAAATAGGCAGCAATATTCCAAAAGTTTTTTCAGTAAAAAAATGAAAGGGTGAGCAAAAATAATGGAAAAACAGTGGAAAAAATATAACCAGGATGGAACTTACACCGTAAGAACTTGTGGGTGGTCACCACCTGGAGACCATCCGGTAGGATGCGGTATGAAACTGCACATTAAAGATGGAAAATTAGTTAAAGTTGAAGGGGACCCGGAGCATCCAATTAGCCAAGGAAGACTTTGTGTCAGATGTTTAACCCTTCCCGAGTATGTTCATCATCCCCAACGTATAATCTACCCGATGAAACGTGTAGGTAAAAGAGGAGAAGATAAATGGCAGAGAATATCCTGGGATGAAGCATGGGATATCATTGTCGAAAAAATCAACTACTTCAAAGATAATTATGGAGCTGAATCCATCGTAGTATTTGGCGGAACCGGAAGGGAAGCTTGCTTGTATTACTATCCGTTAGGCTTTTCTTCTATCGGAACTCCGAACGTTTGCTATGCTCTTAGTGGTTGGTCCTGCTACGGTCCGAGATGCTCGATTACAGACTATATCTTGGGCGCAGGCTATCCCGAAATCGACTTTGCCGGTTATTATCCGGATCGCTATGATAACCCGAACTATACTCTACCGAAGTATATCGTTTTATGGGGTAAGAACCCATTAATGTCCAACCCGGACGGCTTCTATGGTCACTCTTTAATCGACATGATGAAGAGAGGCACCAAGATTATTTGTGTTGACCCCAGAATCCATTGGCTCGCAACCAGAGCAGAACATGTTCTTCAATTAAGACCCGGAACGGATACCGCTCTTGCACTCGGTATACTGAACGTTCTGATCAACGAAGAGCTTTATGACAAAGATTTCGTTGAAAATTGGTGCTATGGATTCGAAGAACTGAAAGAACGCGTTCAGGAATATCCGCCTGAAAAAGTCTCCGAAATTACTTGGGTACCGAAAGAGAAAATCATCGAAGTAGCTAGAATCCTCGGAACTTGCCATCCGGCACCAATTCAATGGGGACTTGCTGTAGACGAGAATCCAAACGGTGTTCAGCTTGGACACGCTATCCTGTCCATCATAGCTATTACCGGAAACCTCGATGTACCTGGAGGTATTACTTTAGGACCGCCGGCAGCCTTACTCGGAAAATGGCGTATGGAAACTCGTAGCCAAATGCCTGAAGAGCTTTGGGAAAAGAGAATTGGAGCTAAAGAATGGCCGGCCTTGAGTACAGCTATGGCTACCACCCATCCGGACGAAACTCTGGATACTTTAGAAACCGGCAAACCTTATAAATTGAGAATGGGTTGGTTTAACAGCAGTAACTTTATTAGCCCGACCTGCTCCGCTCAGCCGGACAGATGGTATAGAGCTCTCCAACAATTAGAGTTCTGTGTTGTTCAAGATACCTTTATGACACCTACCGCAATGGCCTTTGGCGATATTTTCCTACCTCTGCCGACATTCGCTGAGCACGATGGTGTAGTTATCACGCACTTTGGCCGTAATGCTATCTTCCTCGGCGCTATGAACAAAGCCTTTGAAGTAGGCGAGTGTAAGTCCGATATTGAAGTTTGTATTGAATTAGGTAAGAGATTGCATCCTGAGCACTGGCCTTGGAATACTGCTGAAGAATTCTTTGATGATCAGCTTAAACCGGAATTGGGTATCAGCTTTGACGACCTAAGAAATATGGGCGTGTATCAGCCGAAGTATGAATATAAGAAATACGAAAAAGGCTTACTACGCTTTGACGGAGAGCCAGGCTTCAACACCGTAACCGGTAAAGTTGAATTGTGTTCAACCTTGTTTGAATCCTGGGGCGAAGATCCGCTACCATATTTCCAAGAGCCTCACTACAGCCCGGTTAGCACACCTGAACTCTTTAGCGAGTATCCCTTTGTTCTGACTACCGGAGCAAGGACCTTTACCTCCTTCCATTCAGAGCACAGGCAAGTACCTACCTTAAGAGAAATTACTCCTGATCCAATTATGGAAATCCATCCGGACAGTGCAGCTAGCCTTGGCATTAAAGATGGCGACTGGGTCTGCATGGAAAATATGTACGGTAAAGCTAAGATGAAAGCTCATGTAACTCCTACCATTCATCCGAAGGTTGTACACGCTCAGCATGGTTGGTGGTTCCCTGAGAAGGAAGCTGAAGAGCCAAGCTTGTATGGAGTATGGGAGTCCAATATCAATACTTTGATCCCCCATAAGCATATCGGTAAACTTGGTTTCGGTGCTCCGTTTAAGAGCTTGATCTGTAAAGTCTACAAAGTAGAAGAATAAGAAAGAAAAGGAATGGAGGGAAACGAAATGACGCAATACGGTTTGATGATAGACTATGAATATTGTACAGGATGCCACAGCTGTGAAGTTTCTTGCAAGAATGAGAACAATATTCCGCTTGGCAAATGGGGAATTAAACTTACCGAAGTAGGTCCTTTTAAACTCTATGATGATAAGTGGGAATGGAACTACATTCCAGTTCCAACCGAATTGTGCAATTTATGTGAGGATCGGGTAAATAGAGGGGAAAAACCTTCCTGTGTCCTTCATTGCCTAGGCCAATGCATGGAGTATGGCCCTGTGGAAGAGTTAGCTAAAAAAATGGCTGCCAAGGGCAAAAAGGTCATGATGTTTGTTCCTTAAAACAAAAAACTTACCTCACAATAGATAAAAAATTTAATAGGAGGTAATTAAAGTGAAAAGAGAAGAGTTTATCAACTTAAGCGATGATGCTAAACTACAATATTTGAATGAGCAGGCAGCCGCCGGTAAAAGCTATACCGATATTTGTGCAGGAATCGGTATGAGCAAAGACGAGCTAGGAAGACAACACGGCTTTTACTTTGTAAGAAATCAGTTTATGAAAAAACCCATGAAAGGATACGGCACAACCCAAAGGAGCGGTAACGAACACACAGACAGATTTAAATAAGCCGCAAAAATTTAGCCTCTCTTAAAACAGCAATGCACTATTGCCTAAAAAGTCTATTAAAATTTTATATTTAAAACCTTCCTCGATTTTAAATCCTGATCTTAGATAGACCTATTAAGGCAATAGTGCTCTTCTTATTATACCGCATAATGGAGCTAAATTGAATTTTGGGGATCCAATAATTATTAGGGGGAGAATGTATGAATCCTAATGCTCAAAAAGCTGCGATACACTATGGCTGGGCTGTAGTCTTTGGAGGGTTATTAACACAAATCGTCCTGATGGTTGGCGTTCAATTTGTGCCAATTCAATTAGCAATGATTGCTGACTCCCTCCAATTAAACAATGCTTCAGCGGGCACTATTATTTCAGTGTTTGGTTTGTTTTACGCCGGTTGCTCTTTCGTTTGGGGTTATTGTACGGATAAATTTGGGGCAAGAATTGCGCTATCCTTGGCTGGTTTGATCCTAGGAATATTTGTAATTATTTTTGGACTGACTGCCAATACTCTGACTAAGGCGCTTGTGATAATAGCAATCGTTGGCTTTGGTGCCGCCGGTGTTTATAGTGCAGTCCTTCCGAAATTAATTGGCGCCTGGTTTCATCCGAGCAAGAGAGGAAGAGCCATGAGCCTAATTACTCCCGGAGGAGTATTAACCGGAGCAGTACTCGGAATTGTTTTGCCTAGGTTGGCTAATGCTTATGGTTGGCAAACTGCTTCAGTGATTCTTGGCTGTGTAGCAATCTTTTGTACTTTACTCGTTTTTCTAATTGTTAGAAATAATCCTGCAGAAAAAGGCTTAAGCCCTTACGGTGTCCCTGAAGGGGAAAAAATGCCGGCTGCTCCAACCCAAGAAAAAGGCCAATTCGGTAAAGTACTTAAAATGAAAATCACCTGGCATTTAGGGCTGATGTTTATCTTTTGGCAAGTGGCTTTCATGGTCGGTACAGGTTTTACGGCCAAAGCCTTTGTCGCCGCCGGGGCGACAGCGGTCCAAGGTGGTCTAGCTGTTACTGTTTATAACTTATGCCAACTGGTCGGCCAACAAATTTGGGGCCCGATGTCCGACCGGCTTGAGAGGAAATCCGTTATTTCCATCGCTGCGGTATTTTGGGCTGTCTTTACAGCAGCTTTTGTACTCTTATACGGAAGCTCACTGAATACCATGTATATAATGGTTGGTTTAATGGGTATAGGTATGGGTATGGTACCGGTTATATTGGCATCCTTTTCGGATTACTATCCGACAGAAGTACGCGGAACGGGTGCAGGTACCATCTCAACTTTGGGTTTAGTAGGCCGTTTCTTTGGGCCGATGATTGCCGGGATTGTTGCGGATTCCGTAGGTTCTCTGGCTGGAGCCTTTGGTTTCGGTGCGGCTTGTATGTTTATCGCAGCTGCCATTGCCTTTACTCTGCCCAGTCTGAAAACCGGCTTAGTTGCCAATTATAACAGAGCTGCTAAATAGAATAAAAAAAACAACTAAAAAAATAGAGTGACGGCTTAATTAGACCGTCACTTTTTCCCGTTTCTATGTTAAATAAGAAAAAGAATTTAAAAATTTATTAAGTAGTGAAATTTTTTACTTTCTTTAACGGAAAGCACGTTATATAATAAAGGTACTTTAAACAGAAAAATGTAGAAGTATTGAGAAATAATACAAAAACGACAAAATTAGCTGAAGAAAACTAAATAATGAAGTTCTTAACTAAAAATGAAGTTAACTAGATTTAAGAAAGGAGTTGTTTCCTAACTTAAAAATTTTCAATATTTTTAGACTTCGGAACTTCTCTGTCTTAGCTCTATCAGATTAATGCCACAGGAGGGTGATCGCAGGTGACCGTAACAGCAAAAGCTAATGATAAGGTGACTACGACTGTTCTCTCAATCGAAAATTTTCAATACCTAACTCAAGAACGGTGGGAAAAACTCTGGGAATGCCGTAGAGAATTTTTGAAGAACCCTAACTTTAATCCGCTGGATTGCCCTGAGATGAATGTAGAAGTAGCTCTTTCGTGGATTAGATCCAGGAAGATGGGAATTGATCCTTACAAACTGGTTTCAGAACCGGTATTAAGCATTGAAGAATACCGGCAAGAATTAGAAAAAAACCGCTTATTGATAGAAACTGCCAAACCCTTGTTTAATAAGTTTAAAGATATGGCTATTTTAAATTCGGGTTTTGTTCTCTATTTATGTGATGCTAGCGGTTTATTTTTATTACAAGAAGGCAAAATGATAAGAAGAAATACGGACGGCTTAATTTGGAACGAAAGCATTATTGGTACCTGTGTGCACAGCCTGTGCAAACAATTGAAGAAACCAATTCAACTTCTGGGACCGGAACATTATTGTGAAGAATTATCCGATATTATTGGGACAGCGGCCCCGATTTTAGACGAAGATGGCGAGCTGATAGCTGTTTTAATCTTGGGTCAACGGATGATAGAAAGACCCTGGTTGGATAGCTATCAAAATTTAAGGTCACATACCCTAGGCTTAATCACTTCGTTGGCTGCGGCTGTCGAAGGGCAGATAAAGCTTAATAAGACTAACGAAAAATTACGAGATAGTTACCGTTCTTTAAGCATTGCCAATGATCACTTAAAAACGGCCCACGATACCTTGGATGCAACCTTAACCTTCATTGACGAAGGGATTATAACCATAGACCGAAGCGGTAAAATACTTCATGTCAACAGAGAAGGGCGTAGGATACTGAAGCTAAGACCGGAAGAAAGCGATGACAGAAATATGCAGGAGTTTTTGTGCGAGGGTTCGCAGCTAATGAATTTAGTTGCCAAGGGTAGAAATGTAGACACAGAGGAACTAATTTGTGTCGGCGATGATCAGCAGCCCTATCAGATTAATATTAGACCGGTGCTCAGCAAGACCAGCCAACAAGTAGATGTTGCCGTATTAAGGCTTAATCATACGGAAAAAATTGATGCACTTGTTGCTAGGAGATATGGCGGCATGGCCAAGTATCAATTTAAAGACATTCTTGGGCAAAGCAGTGAGTTTAAAAAAGTTATCTCCTTGGCGCAACGTTTTGCAGTCTGCCAAGAAAATATTTTATTAATAGGAGAAAGCGGTACCGGCAAAGAGTTATTTGCCCAAGCGATTCATAATGTTTACAGACCAAAGGGACCGTTCATGGCAGTGAATTGTGCGGCCATGCCTCGCGAACTTATTGAAAGCGAATTATTCGGCTATGAAGGGGGCAGTTTTACCGGTGCTGAACGCAGTGGCAGGCCAGGGAAAATTGAACTCGCCCACGGAGGCACATTGTTTTTGGATGAAATAGGAGATATGCCGCTTGAATTACAGGCTGTCTTGTTACGGACCTTAGAAGATAAACAAGTTATGAGGATAGGCGGACAGCGTTATAAAGATGTGGATTTTAGGCTGGTTGCTGCCACTAACAAAAATATCTATAAAATGGTTAAAGAAAATCAATTCCGGGAGGACTTATATTTTCGTCTTTCGGTGCTAACGATTAACATCCCTCCTTTGCGAGAGCGCAGTAAAGCTGATATTGAACTTTTAAGTAAATATTTTGTAGAGAATTATTGTAGGAAACAAGGATGGCCTATTAGTGAAATTAGCCCTGCGGCTCAAAACATTATTAATGAATATGATTGGCCGGGCAATGTTAGGCAATTGCAAAATGCTATGATTTACGCAGTCAACACATCTCAAAAAGATGTTATTAAACCCGAACATTTGCCTAACTATATTCTCTTGGATACCAGCCCGTTAAAGATAGATGATATTATTAATACCTCTTCAGATAATATCGAAATGTTGCGTATGGAGAACATTGAAAAAGCAGCCATCAAGACAGCATTGCTTAAAGCAAATAACTGTGTTCCGGCTGCTGCAGAGATACTAAATATAAGTCGTTCCACCTTATATCGCAAATTGAAAGATTACAATATTGAGTATTAAGATTTAGTACTCAATCAGTAATTCCCCTTTGCCTCATATGCTCCTTTTTAATAAAAAGCCCCATGCCGGTTTTTAGCTTTCTAAACCCCAGTTTGCCATAGAAACCTTCTTTCCCCGGTGCTGCATACAGAATAAAACTACAAGTCGGAAGAGACTCCATCAGAGTTTCAACGATAATTTTTCCTATTCCCTTTCCTTGGTATTCGGGACGTACCACGATATCATAAATAGCAGCTTCGTAGGTACCGTCTGAAATAGCTCTGCCAAGGCCGATCAGTTTTTCTTTTTCAAAGATGAAGACAACGGCCGCACTGTTTTCAAAAGCTTTTTGGCGTATTTCAGCCGGAAAACTGCCAATGTTTACTTCTTTCATAATTTGACTTACTTCATTCCAGTCAATATTGCTACAGTCCTTTTGAATCCTTAAGTCCATATTATCCCTCCGTTTTAGACCCCACTTAAATTTGTCTTTTTACATTCTGTGACAAATTTTATTTTCCTTCTTAATTAGTAGTTCGTCTCAAATTGCTATCTATTCCGAAAATGGGATTTTAAATCAAGATGCTTAGTCCTTAGTCCGTAGTCCGGACTGCCTTAAAAGACCGGAAATAGTAGCTTTCAACAGAATACAATTTAGTTGGAGACTCAGCAAAACTCTGGCATCATTTTTGCACTATTCAGAGATGGACTAAAGCATGGACAAATATAAGAAATAATTCACAAGGCGGAGGGTGTTTATGGAACTAAAAGTACATACCAGCGATCTGGAAATTGTGAAAGCTTTCTTCACTATTCTCGTTTCGACTTACCCGGAAGGAGCCTGTTTTTTTCTTGGAGATAGGGAAAGAGTGACTTTTAAAGTTTCCCACAAATTTAAGGAATTGCAGATTGAAGTCGGAGACCGTAATAGAGCAGGCGGCATTGCTGAACAGGTAATTAAAACCGGAGAGTTTAAGAAGGTAAAATTTGATGCCAGTGTTTATGGGGTCAGAGTATTATTCTTTTGCGGGCCAATTTGGTCCGATGATGAATCAATGATCGAAGGAGCCTGGGCCTTTGCACTGCCCGTACGGCATCCTTTGGCCAGTTCATTTCGCTATTATGCTCCTATCGTAGCGGATCTGCTGCCTGAGGGCGGCGTCCTGTTTATTACTGACAGGGAAGTATATAGGCATATTCAGCAATCTAATAAATTTAGCATACCTGATCTTACCTTAGAAACTCCAATAAATGAAACAAGTATTCAAGCTATGCGTCAAAAAAAAGAAGTAAGCATGGAGCTTCCGGAATCCGTTTATGGAATTCCGGTGGCAGTTACCGCCCGCCCAATGTTTGACGAAGAAACTTCTGAAGTCATTGCTTCTTTTGGCTTAGTTCTGCCTCGCCAGCTTTCCAACCAAATGAAGCAAATGGCAATTCAATTAAACGACGGTTTAGGCGGCGTATCAGCAGCAATGCAGGAAATAAGTGCAACATCTGCTGAGATTAATCATAATCAAGCAAGTTTACATAAGGAATTCGAGAATGTTAAAAAGCTTACCGATGATATAAATCAAGTCATGGGCTTTATTCGAGAGATAGCTGATCAAACTAATATGCTGGGCCTTAATGCGGCTATTGAGGCAGCAAGAGCCGGGGAAGCTGGTCGGGGCTTCAGCGTAGTAGCCGAAGAAATCAGAAAGCTTTCTGAAGAATCGAAGCGGACTGTGCAAAAAATCAAAGAGCTTACTTCAAATATTCAGTCCTCTATCTTACAGACGGCCAAGTCTTCGGAGGGGGTTTTACAGTCGGTTGAAGAATCGGCTGCGGCAAGTGAGCAAGTGACTGCCAGCATAGCAGAATTGGTACAATTAGCCGAGCAACTGGATAACCTGGCGGGAAAACTTTAAAAAATATTTTAGTAGCCCCAGAGGAACCTCATATATATCCTATAATAGTATTTTTATCTCAAAAAAGGATTCGGCAACGCCCTTTGAGAACAGCTTATTTGCTGAGAAATACAATTAAATTAATATCAAAAAAGGACGTAATTTTTTCTCGGAAGAATAGCTAAGAAGCTGAAAACATCGTGTTGTTACGGCTTACAGGGTTTATAACAGCTTGGCATGTTTCCTGCAATTAAGAGAAGGTGCTTTATAAAAAAACTTTATCCAATCTGGCCAAAAGAAAAATCCAATCTGGGAAAGACCACTTGGGGAGGTGGCACTTAAAAGCCAAGCTGTTTTTACTTATAATAAATCAATTTTGGAGGTAATAACATATGTGTTTTAGACCAGGATCCGCAGCAAAACCAATAGAATGTCCGAACTGTCAAAAGAAAATTCCAGTTATAGGTGGGGTAAAACAAAAAAAATGCCCGCACTGTGGAACAGATTTGACAGACGTAAATCAACAGGAAACTGAACAGAAATAATCCAAGATTATATATATTTTTTTTACAGTTACTTGAGAAATGAATCACATCTGCCCAATGGATGCTTAGAAATTAA
>JAAYSI010000131.1 GCA_012524045.1 Peptococcaceae bacterium
AATTTGGGTTATGTCAGTACTCTCTGCGCAGCCAGAGTCCCTGCGGCTAAAATTCCACAGTTAGCAGAATTCATGCTGGACATTACGGAAATAACCCATAACTACTTGCGCAATCACTTTTATAATATGTGGTTTACGGTTATTGCTTGTTCCGAACGGCGCTTAAAGCAGATCCTCGATAGTATCCGTAAAGTTTTAGGCAGTAATGAGGTTTATAGTTTACCGGCAGAAAAAATCTTTAAAATAGAAGTACGGTTGAGTTTTAAAGACGGTGGACTTTCTCCAAAAGTACCTTCTACAGGTTCGTTTGGACAAATTGGCCGCAAAACACCGGCTACTAAAATTACTATAACCGAACAAGACAAAGCGCTAATTAGATTAATTCAGGATAATATACCGGCTTCTCTTACACCTTTTGCTGATATTGCCAGAGAACTACAGCGTGATGAGCATGACGTTTTAACCACTCTCCAAAAATTTTTAGATATTGGAATTTTACGTCGGCTAGTAGCAATCCTGTATCATCAGAAGGCAGGTTTTACATCCAACGCGATGGGGGTTTGGTCTGTACCCGAACAACGGGTGGACGAAGTAGGCTATAAACTGGCCAGTTTTGCTGAGGTGAGTCATTGTTATCAACGTTCTACGCCTCCCAGTTTTCCTTACAATCTTTTTACAATGGTTCATGCTCGTTCAGATGAAGAGTGTCGGGCTCTGATGGCTAAAATGGCCGAAAAAGTGAACATTACAAACTATACCATGCTCTTCAGTCACACGGAACTTAAAAAGAGCAGCATGCGCTATTTTCTTGAACCGTGCGGAGTTTGTTAGACGGCGGAAATTGACAGCAAAGGTGAATTGACAGTGCCTAGAGACTGGTTTAAACTTTTAGTAGAGGTATACTTAGGAAATGGCTAAGTTACCTTTTCAGCAACAAATGTGAAAGTACTCACTTAACAAAGGGAAAAGAGGTGAAGAAAGTGAAAAAAAGGACTATTTTACTGGTGTTTTGGCCGCTAAGTTTAGCACTTTTTTTAACAGCGGTATATTGTCCGAATATCTTACAGACTTGTAAGTTTTTCACCCTTTCCAAGTCAGTTACTTCCTATTTGAGTCGGGCGACGGGATTAATACCTTTTTCACTTACTGAGGTATTTTTTTGGTTGGCACTGATAGGGGTCTTAGGCTTTTTGCTATATTTCAGTCTCAAAATAATTAGAGCAGAGGATAAGAAGAAAGAGCTACGAAGGCTATGCTCCTATCTTTACTCTGCTTTTTTGCTTTTAGGGTTAATCAACTTTATTTATATCACTGTTTGGGGTATTAATTATAATAATAAGTTAAGCCAAGATATCCTGAAAACTACACCGAGTTCAGTGACGCAAGAGAAGCTGGAAGAATTGGCCCATAGATTAATTGATACGGCCAATATTTTACGGGAACAAGTAGACGAAGACCACCGCGGCGTGATGAAAATAGAAGGCGGTTTTGCTACAGTCAAGGAATTGGCACCTATAGCTTTTGAGAGTATCGCCGATTCTTATCCGGAGTTAGGCGGTGTTTACGGCAGGCCGAAAGCAATTTACTTTTCGGAACTGATGTCTCGCTTTGGAATCCTGGGAGTATATTTTCCGCTTACCGGTGAAGTCAATATCAATACCTCTATCCCGGATTCTGTTTTACCTGCTACAGTTTGTCATGAGATGGTCCATCAAAGAGGTTTTTTAAAGGAAGATGAAGCGTGTTATCTGGCTTGGTTGGTTTGTCAGCATAGCGAATCCCCGGCTTTTAAATATTCAGGTACTATTTATGCTTTAATTTATGTTATGAATGCGTTAAACGAGCTTGATCCGGAGCGCGCGGAAGCATTAAAGGCTCAATATGGAGATGCCCTATTGCAAGATTTGTACGAACTGGCCGCTTACTGGGACCAGAATAAAGATTCCAGAGCTCAGAAAATAGCAACGGACCTTAATGATATGTATTTAAAGTCTAAAAGACAAGAAGAGGGGTCGACTAGTTATTATTGTATGGTCAAATATATGGTGGAATCTTCAAATATCTAAGTAAAAACAAATTTTTTGGTGAGGCACCGAGGAAAACTTGTTTTAATAGCGGAATATGCTATTATTTTTTTATAAGCTAATCTGGAAATACTAAACAAAATTACTAAAAGTGAGGGATTTATTTTGACTGTTAACAATGAATTAAGCAAGAAAGCCTATGCTCGAGCATTACAAATTATTCCCGGCGGAGTAAATTCTCCAGTTAGGGCTTTTCGTTCGGTGGCAACAGATCCGATATATATCGAACGTGGTTTAGGAGCTTATCTTTGGGATATAGATGGTAATAAATATATTGATTACGTAGGTTCTTGGGGTCCCTTGATTCTTGGTCATGCTCGGCCGGAAGTGGTAGAAGCTATTAAAGACACTGCTGAAAAAGGTACCAGCTTCGGTGCCCCGACTGAGCTTGAAACCGAGTTGGCGCAAGAAATACGGAAAGCTTTTCCCTCTATGGATATGGTCAGGATGGTTAACTCCGGTACAGAAGCTACTATGAGTGCGCTGCGTTTAGCCAGAGGGGTTACCGGTAGGGATAAAATCGTTAAGTTTGAAGGATGCTATCATGGCCATTCTGATTCTCTATTAATCAAAGCCGGCAGCGGAGCTTTGACCTTTGGTGTTCCGACTTCCCCCGGTGTGCCGCAAGTTACCGCTGCTACAACAATTGTAGCTCAGTTTAATGATCTCGCCGGCTTAAAACAGATTTTTGCTGAAGAAGGGGAAAACATAGCCGCAGTGATTGTTGAACCAGTAACTGGCAATATGGGTGTAGTGTTGCCTGAGCCGGGCTTTCTTGAGGGTTTGCGCGAGTTAACCACAGAATATGGTAGTCTACTGATCTTTGATGAAGTAATGACCGGCTTTAGAGTTAGCTACGGCGGAGTGCAGACAAAATTTGATATTGAACCGGATTTAACCTGTTTGGGTAAAATTATCGGTGGAGGGCTCCCGGTCGGTGCCTACGGAGGAAAGCGGCAGTATATGGAACAAATCGCTCCGCAGGGTCCCGTTTATCAGGCCGGGACGCTGTCGGGTAATCCGCTGGCGATGGCTGCCGGGCTCACTACTCTTAGGATTTTACAAAAACAAGGTACTTATGAAGAATTGGAGAGAAAAACTGACAGATTAGTTACCGGTCTGCAAAAAATAGCCGAAGAGCTTGACTTGCCCATTTGGATTAATGCGATTGGGGCCATGTTTTCTGCCTTTTTCACTGACCGTCCGGTCAAGGATTACGGAAGTGCCAGTACTTCGGACACGGAATTATTTGCGAAATATTTTCGAGGTATGCTGGAAAAAGGGGTTTACCTTGCTCCGAGTCAATATGAAGCTGTCTTTTTGTCCATTGCCCATAGCGAACAAGATATAGACTACACTTTAGAACAAGCCCGGACAGTTCTAGCTTCACTAAAATACTAGCAAGCTTCAAGCCTTAATAAATCCAATACTAAGTATGAAATGGGAGGGTCTCAGTGCCAAAGACAAATTATGATGAATGGAAGCTTTTATATACTTGCACCCAAGAAATGGAAGCAGATATGTTAGAATCATTTTTAAATGCTGAAAATATAAAGACCCTAAGAAAATATCCCGGCTTCAGCGATATTACTCGGATCGTGGTGGGTAGGACCGATTTAGGCGTAAGTATTTATGTCCGAGAGAGCCAGTATACGGAGGCTTTAGTTATTGTTCGGGATAT
>JAAYSI010000132.1 GCA_012524045.1 Peptococcaceae bacterium
AGCATTTTTAGGCCCGGCGTGATAGCAGCGAAGCTGCGGAGCAAGTCCCTTCTTCCGCACCAAATACATAACATTCATCGAAAGAAGGACTTGAACGGCCGTTAAGAAAATGCGACTTATGGGAGCATTTTTAGGCCCGGCGTGATAGCAGCGAAGCTGCGGAGCAAGTCCCTTCTTCCGCACCAAAATTAGTTCATAAACCCGCTATTCATGCGGGTTTCAGCTTTTTTAAGCAGAGTTTTAACTCTGTTTTTTGTATTTTGGAGAAGGTTTTTTCTTCTTTTGCTAAAAAGATAAAAAGAAAAAGGGGATTACCTATTTATGTCCTAATATTTTAGTTGATAGACCTTGTTTAAATCTTAATATACATATTTAAGGCTTTTTGTCTCTTTTTGTTAATAAAGAAATGTTATATACTATATTTAAATGTAATATATTTATATTTATATGAATTATTTGGTATTTTTACACCATATTATTGGAGAACTACCATGAAGATATTAGGCCCTCATAATAGGAAGATATTAGGAGCTTATAACAAGTTCTTAAGGTTTTTTATCCTATTTATTTTGTTGTTTTTAACCTTTGTTTTAGGTGGTTGTCATTCTGCTAAAGTAACACCTGAGGTTAAAGCTGTTGATGGGGTTTTAGATCTTACCCAATGGGACTTTACGAGAGACGGCAATGTATATTTGAACGGCCAGTGGGAGTTTTATTGGGGAGAGCTTTATCTTCCGGAGAATTTTGTTAGTGGCGAAAAAACCTTATTTTCCCGTCGGCTTATAGAAATTCCAAGCTCATGGAATTCTTATCAGATAGAGGGACAAGAATTGGGCGGTGTGGGCTTTGCCACCTTTCGCCTTAGGGTTTTGTTGCCAGACAACGAGACCGTAAAAGCAATCAGAGTGCCTGCAATATCCACTGCTCATAAATTATGGGTTAATGGGGAAATACTCTCTTCCCAAGGTGTGGTAAGTAGAAACTTGGAGCAGGCCGTTCCCAAATACTATCCTCAAATATTCGACCTAAAGCAGCAAAAGGGAGAGCTGGAGCTGATCCTGCAGGTGTCGAATTTTAACCACCGTAGAGGCGGGGTTTGGCAGCCATTTGCTTTAGGCAATAGTGACAAAATACATTTAGTACGGGATCGTCAAATTATATCCGATATGGTCTTATTCGGTGGGCTTTTAATTATTGGAATTTATCATCTTATGTTTTATGCTTTGCGTCGCCAGGACAAATCGCCTTTGTATTTTAGCCTGTTCTGTATTCTGGCAGCTCTTAGAATATTTTTAGTAGGGGAAATACTTATTCTGAATTATTTACCTAACTTCCCTCAAGAAATTGTCCTGAAAATAGAATATCTAACTTTTTATTTGGCTATGCCTATTTTTTTACAATTTATGCATTCCCTTTTTCCGGCAGAAGTATCGCCAAAAGCGTGTCGTATTTATAATATCTTGGGTTTAGGCTACTCTCTGGTCGTACTGGCCACCCCGGCCAGAATATTTAGCCAAATGCTGATGAGTTTCCAACTTATCACATTGGTTGTTTGGGTTTATATTTTGTTTGCCTTATTGCTAGCAGCTTATCGGCAAAGGGATGGAGCTCTGCTGATTATTGGCGGAGCTTTGATAGTTATTTTAGCCGCCTTAAATGATATTTTATTCTACAATGAACAGGCCGGACTTCCAGATATTTATCCGGTAGGAGTTTTTATTTTTGTTTTATCCCAATCTTTCATGCTTTCCAGGCGTTTTGCATTTGCTTATGCAACTATTGAACAAATGAAAGATAAACTCATCTCCATGGATAAACTTAAGGACGAATTTTTAGCGAATGCTTCCCATGAGCTGCTCACTCCGTTAAATGGGATCATCGGTATAGCAGAGTCTATGGCCGAGACTGCTGCCGTAAGGCTTGATGACAAACAGAAATATAACCTTTCTTTGATTGTCTCCAGCGGGAGGCGACTTACTGGACTGGTAAAAGATATTTTAGATTTTTCTAAACTGAAGAATAAGGATATTATTCTTTATAAAAAATCAGTGGATATCAAACAAACAGTAGACCTGGTCCTGGAGCTTTGTCGACCATTGACTATGAATAAAGACTTGGAACTACGTAATGAGATACCTGATAATTTTGCCCTATGTAGAGGCAGATGAAAATCGCTTACTGCAGATTCTGTATAATCTGGTAGGCAACGCCATAAAGTTTACCCCTGCAGGAAAAATCGTGGTGACAGCCAGACAGAAGGAGGAATTAGTGGAAATATCCGTAGAAGATACGGGTATCGGGATTCCTCAGAACAAATTTGAGAGTATTTTTGACTCCTATGAGCAGGTTAATGAACTAATATCCAAAGAATACGGAGGGATAGGCCTCGGACTAACCATTAGCAGAGAATTGGTGAAACTTCACGGGGGCAATATCACGATGGATTCAGAAGAAGGAAAAGGATCCAGATTCAGCTTTACGTTGCCGGTTGCAACAGGGAAAATCAAGGAGCTTGACACCGTCCTAGGGCCTATAAGTAATAATAATGAGGGTGGCTCCGTAAAACCCCGAAAAGAAGAATTGAAGACCGTAGCCAAGGAAAAACGCACTGGGGTCCCAAAAAAATTCTTGTAGTTGACGATGAAGTTATCAACCAGCAAGTATTAGAAATTCAACTTTCGGAAGAAGGTTATTCTGTTAGCTGTTCGTCAGACGGGCTGGATGCTTGGCGAAAGATTGAGGAAGGTAAATTTGACCTTGTTATTCTGGACATCATGATGCCGGGCAAATCAGGTTATGAGATTTGTCGTCTAATAAGAGAGCAGTATTCCCTTTTGCAATTGCCAATCCTAATGCTGACAGTTAGAGATAGCCAGGAAGATATCCTTAAAGCCTTTGAAGTTGGTGCTAATGATTATTTGGCAAAGCCATTTAACAAAAGGGAAATGTTAGCCAGGGTAAGGACTCTGCTCACTTTAAAAAGGACCATGACTGAAGTATTGAGTTCGGAAATGCGCTTTCTTCAGGCTCAGATCAGACCCCATTTTCTCTATAATACACTCAATACTATTATGGGGTTCTGTCGTAAGGATCCTGAAAAAGCCCGCGAATTATTAGATCAGCTTAGCTGTTATCTGCGAGGGAAATTTAAGTTTGGGGAGATGGACAAGTTTATTCTTTTGAAGGAAGAGCTGGAGCTGGTTAAAGCTTATCTCCATATAGAAAAGGCTCGATTTGGCGATAGACTGCAGGTGGTCAGTAGTTTTCCGGCCGGGGCTAATTATTGGATTCCGCCTCTTATTCTCCAGCCTTTGGTGGAAAATGCTGTAAGGCATGGGATCTATCCCCGCAAAGAGGGAGGAACTATCGTAATAAAGGCTGAGGATCTGGCAGATGCACTGGTTATTAGCATAAAAGATGATGGGGTAGGGATGTCTAAGACTAAGATCGAAGAAATTCTAAACACCCAGAAAGAGATCGACGGCATAGGATTGCGTAATGTTAATCAAAGGCTAAAAAGCCATTACGGTCAGGGTCTTAGCATTAGCAGTGAGGAAGGCAGAGGAACTACAGTTATGGTTAGGATTCCGAAAAATAGGGAAAGGGGGTCTTAGAAAGTGATTAAAGCCATGCTTGTCGATGATGAAAAGATAGCTTTAGAAGAGCTTGAATATGTTTTGGGACGGCTTGGCAACGTCGAAGTACAAGGAGCATTCAGCGATCCGTTGGAGTTTTTGAAAGTTCTACCTAAATACCGGCCGGATGTAATCTTTCTGGATATTGAAATGCCGGAAGTAAACGGTTTTGTTGTTTCCGAGGAGATTTTAGCCCAAAAACCGGATACGGCTATTATTTTTGTGACCGCTTACGATGAATATGCCATTAAGGCTTTTGAAGCGAATGCTCTGGACTATGTGTTTAAACCGGTTTCGCCGA
>JAAYSI010000133.1 GCA_012524045.1 Peptococcaceae bacterium
AGCCTATACAAGCGGTCATATCAAAGTAGAATCCGTATTGTCCCACTATCGTTCACGCTCCTTTCTAGAAGAATATCCTCTGTGGTTTTTCAATGTCTGGGATTAGTGGGGCGCCGGTGTATTTTTCTATATTGACAATGCAGGTATTCCAGCCGGACACTCCCTGGCCGGTCGGTACTGAGCCACAAAGAATATTATCTGCGCCAGCCGTGTCGATACCTGTTTTCTCGTCAATATCTACCCAAGCTCCGTGAGGCAGGCCAATTACCCCTGGCATGAAACGCTCGGTTACACAGGCAACGCGTAAAGTCTTACCATATCTGCTGGTAAGGAGTACGGTATCTCCATCTTTGATGCCTTTTTCTTTAGCGTCCTCGGTATTAATATAGACCGGATTTGGCCAAGTCTCTCTTAGCCACTGGACATTATCAAACACAGAGTGGGAACGCCTCAGATAATGAGGATTCATAACCTGGTAAGGGAACTCACCCTTAATCTTATTTTTAAAGTCTTTGTAAGTGGCCTCGTAACCATCAACTGCAGGAATGTGAGTTGGGATGGGTTTGATTTTACTGAAAGCTGTGGTGTTAATAACATCGGCAAGACCTCTACTATAGATTTCAAATTTGCCGCTTTCAGATGGTAGCGGATTGTTTTCCGGATCCCGGACAAAATCTTCAAATGCAATATAGCCATAGTTATCACCCGGATATCTTTCGACCTGATAAACCCCTTTTTCTTGCAGTTCTTTTAGGCTGATTCTGCCTTGCTGGGGTTCACCTTGTACACCCCATTCAGCTATATCGGCAGCCGTGATGGTCACCAGGGGTTCAAAGTCTTTGCCGTCTTCAGTTACCACTGTAGCACCGGCAATCTTATTAAAGAATTGTTGTTTTTCATCGAAAGGATACAATTCCTTAGGATCCAGACCTAAGCGTTTAGCCAGTTCAGTAACAATCCATTGGTCACTCTTAGCTTCATATAGAGGTTCTGTAACCTGGGAATACATAATAACCATTTCGCGGTTACCGGTTAAGAAGCCGCCCACTCTTTCCCATTCAGTGGTGACCGGTAAGACTATATCGGAATATTTGGCATTTGTGGTTAGGAATTGGGAGTGAGTGACAACGAAGTCCACTTTACGGTGGGCTTCAATACCCAGATTCATGCCGTCTGAAGTCTGGAGCAAGGCTCTACCGGCATGGTAAATAACCCTAATATCAATATCCCGTATTTCTCCTTTATCTAGGCCACTTGAACCCATGTAGGTATATTTACCTTCGATAATAGCTCTCCACATGGAAGCATCGTTTAAAGCATCATCTACCGAATTGGGGATGCCTGGAAGTCCGTCGCCGCCCGGTTTTACGAGAGATGAACCACCGTTACCTGCGCCGCTGTGGCAGCTAACGCCTGCACAATGACCGGACTTACCGATATGCCCTGTCATCGCTCCGATGGTCATGACCATCTGCGGCAGATTATCAACGTTTTGGTTACGGGCGCTGGCCCAGCCGACAAGGAAGGCCACCTTCTTAGTTTTGCTAAACTGGCGTGCCAGGTAGCGAATACGATTTGGCTCCACCCCGCAGATTTCGGAAGCCCATTCCGGTGTTTTCGGAACGCCGTCATAGGTGCCTAAAACATAGTCTTTAAAGTTGCCTTTAGGATCTTCACTCTCCGGCATGCTATCAGCATCAAAGCCGATGGTACAGCGTTTCAGGAAATCCCAATCGATTAAAGGATTGTGGACAGGGTCATCTTCGGTGATTAAGGTATGGGCAACTCCTAATAATAAAGCAACGTCTGTCTGCGGACGGGTGGGTATCCAGTCGGCCTCAAGCAGGGCATAAGTATCATTATAGAAAGGATCAAGAGCTATAAATTTGGCTCCCGCTTTTTTCATTTGCAAGAAATGGTAAGCCGGGCTTCCTGCCGAACTCCAAGCCGGGTTTGTACCGAGTAGAATAATTGTTTCACAATTTCGTAGATCAATTCTGTCATTAATAGTTTCTGTACCTGCGCTGAACTTATAGCCTATTTTCCCGGGCGTAAATTTCCAGGCTCCGTAGGAAGTGGTTCCCCAGCGGGGGACGTGGCCTCCGTACAGATTTAACAGGCGACCTATTTCCGTTCCACAAGCGAAGAAAGATCTGTTTCCGTGCTGTTCTTTGATTCTCTTCAACTCACCGGCAACTAGGTCGAGGGCTTCATCCCAAGAAATCTTGACCCATTCGTCCCGGCCGCGCAGAGATTTATCGCCCCCACCTGGCTCCCAGTGTTTTCTTTTCATCGGATATTTGAGACGATCGGCACTAAAGACCTGGTTTCTTTGAGAGCGGCCACGGACACATGCTCTTTGTTGGAAGAAATCAGGGCTGTCCGGATGGGTGTCGTCGGTTTTTTGTCTAACTACTACACCATCCACTACTAAAGCTTTATTGAGGCATCTTCCACCGCAATTATGCCAACAAGCGGCGGAAATCCATTTTCCTTCTTTATCGGCCAATTGTTCTGCGCTGGCAGTGCTTAGAGAGTTAGCGCAGCCGGTCAGCGACAAACTCGCAGCTGCAGCAGCGCTGGCTTTAAGAAATGTTCTACGGCTTAGCTTAGAATTAGAAACTTTGTCAATAAAATCAGCCATTTACCATTGTACCTCCCTTTATGCTTTAATTGTGAAAAATGAGACAAATTAAGGAAAAATTAGATGGGTGAACCTCCTTTCAAAAAAACTTTGTGTAATTTGTAACAAGAATGATAGCATGAAAATATTAACCAGATATATATTCCTTGGAAAAAATATTAAAAAAGTATTAAGAAAGTATTATCTTTTAATAAATGTTCCCTTTCTGAAGAAATAGGGGTACCCCGATTAGGAGTACCCCAGTATTTGCAAGGGAGGGAGAAATATAACTGTTTTTTAATCCTCCTTCAACGTGAAGTCCCTTTGAAAGGCGACTGCCTTCGCTTTGATAAGGACAGAAGGATTAGTAAGAGAAGAATCGGGCAGGACCGGCAGATCACTTACAGTTTCGCTGCCGTATTTTGCTTTTAATTCATCCAGATAGCCCCAATCTAGAGCCCGCATTACGCAAGCATCTACGCAAGCCGGATTTTCTCTTTGTTCGAGAAGATCCTTGCACATATTACATTTGCTGACTTTACCCAGTTCTTCGATGAATTTTGGTGCGCCGTAGGGACAGTTCCAAGTGCAGAAGCGGCAGCCAATGCACTTATCACTATCATGATCGACAAGCCCGTTTTCCAGTTTATGCATGGCTTTGGTAGGGCAGTTCTTTACACATTTAGGATCAGCGCAGTGGTTACAAGTCATTGATAGATAATAAATCCAAGGATTAGGAAATTTTCCTCCCTCAAAACCCTTTACTTGTCTAAATAATATCCCTACTTTCAAATCATTCTTATCACTACAGGCTATTTGACAAGCTTTACAGCCGGCGCAGACAGTCATATCAATGTAAAATCCTAGCCGTGCCATTATTTAGTCCCCCTTTGCGCCTCAACGATTCGTAAGGGCCACAAATAATCTGGTAATAGCTGGAGCGGGCCAGAATATTTTTCAACTTGCACATTACAGGTATTGTAAGCTTGCACACCCTGTCCGTTGGCAAGCCCGCCGTTCAAGACATTCGTACATCCGGCTTTATCAATACCGGTCTCCTCGTCTATATCCGCCCAAGCACCTTCGCCCAAGGTTAAGACCCCCGGCATCATCCTTTCAGTTAGATAAACAGGTCTTATTACTGTACCATGACGGCTGCTGACTTTTATGATATCGCCTTTTTTGATGCCTCTGGCTTCAGCATCAGCAGGATTCATAATAACGCTTTGAGCAAAGGCTTCTCTTAACCAGGGGATATTATCCAAAGTGGAGTGGCTCCGACGGGCGTAATGGATTGTAAATAGTTGCAGTGGGTAATCGCTCTTTATTTGTTTTTCAAAGTCGGCAAAAGTATCTTCATAGCCTTCTCTTACATGCTGATATTTGGCGATAGGCGCTAAAGTATTCCAACCGTAGGCTTTAATAGTGTCGGCCAAAGCTTGACTATGAATTTGGAATTTACCGCTTTCTGTATCTAAGGGATTGTTTTCGGGATCTTCAATGAAATCTTTATAATCTATATATCCGTAATTATCCCCGGGAGAACGTGGAACCTGGTAAATACCTCTTTCTCTAAATTCCTTAAAAGAAATACGACCTTGTTGCGGAGTCCCTTCGACACCGAATTCGGCAATATCCTGCTCAGTTATGGTGACTAATGGCTCGTAGTCGGAACCATCCTCTTTAATGACAGTACAACCGGCTATTTGGTTGAAAACTTGTTGCTTCGGAGATAGTGGATAGAGTTCCTTAGGATCAAGGCCCAATCTCTTGGCTATTTCCATATCGATCCAATCATCGTCTTTGGCTTCATATAAAGGTTCGGTTATCTGGCTGTAGTGGATAATCATTTCCGGGTTGCCGGATAGAAAACCGCCAAATTTTTCCCATTCAGTGGTAGCGGGCAGTACGATATCCGAATAGTTGGCTGTCGCAGTTAAGAAGTGAGCGGCAGTAACTACAAATTCAACTTTACGAAAAGCTTCAACGCCCCGCATAAAGTTGGTGGCTTGGTTAAGGGGATTGCCAACCCCAAAATTGAGGATTGCTCTGATATCACAAGGTTGCTTACCTCTTATTCCGGCAGTGTACTCACCGGTCACTACAGCATCCCAAACCTCATCCCAAACAATACCGTGCCAGTCTGTTTTAAAGGGGTCGGGACCGGGGAAAGTTGGCTCCGAATAGAGAGGGTTTGGGATAGAGGGAGCACCGGTCCTACCGGCTCTAACCAGAGCGGGCCCTCCATAGCTTTGGGTATTATGTCTATTATTAGAGCAGATCATTGCTCCGGCTTTGCCTACGTTACCGGTCATCCACCCTACTGTTAGAAATGCTTGGCAGAACTGCTCGCCAAGGTAAGTTCTGGCTGCTGCCGATGAGCTACTGAAAGTCATCGGCTTAGTAACGGCTATTTCGTGGGCAAACCTTTTAATAACGGCCGGATCGGTTCCGCAGTGTTTAGAGGCCCACTCTGGGGTTTTCGGTACACCGTCGTAGGTCCCGAGAACATAGTCTTTAAAGTTTTCCTTAGGATCGGCTCCTTCCGGCATATGCTCAGCATCAAAGCCAATACAGTATTTATCCAGGAATTCCTGGTCGTGTAGATTATTGCTTATCATGTAATAAGCCATGCCAAGCAAAAGAGCAGTATCTGTGCCGGGGCGGACCGGAATCCATTCATCAGCCAGGAGTTGGGCCGTGTCACTGTAGAAGGGGTCAACCACTATGAATTTGGCCCCGGCTTTTTTAGCCTGAAGGAAATTATAAGTCGGATTGCCCGCACTACTCCAAACAGGGTTCGCTCCCCAGAGAACTACTAATTTGGAGTTTCGCAGATCAAGGCGGTCATTGGAGCCACGAGATCTACTTCCATTCATAAACTGTTGGGGTTTTGGCCATGCGCCGTCCGAAGTACAGCCCCACATGGTCATAGCACCGCCATAAGCATTTAGGGCGTTCGTGGCTTTTTTAGCAAGGAGTGCTTTATTTCCATAGCTTTCTTTAATTCTTTTGATTTCAGCTGCAACATGGTCCAGAGCTTCATCCCAGGAGATTCTCACCCATTCATCCCTGCCCCGGAGTTCTCTTTGGCCACCGCCTGGTTCCCAGTTTTTACGTTTCATAGGATATTTTAAGCGGTCAGGAGCAAAAACCTGGGTACGTTGAGATCTACCCCGAGCACAAGCTCTTTGTTGTGGGAAGTCTGGGCTGTCCGGATGGGTGTCATCGGTTTTTTGACGAATTACTACGCCATCAACTACCAGAGCCTTATTAAGGCATCTTCCGCCGCAATTATGCCAGCAAGCAGCGGTAATCCATTTTCCTTCTTTATTGGCCTTAGAAACTTGCTCTGCGCTGGCAATGGTCAAGGAGTTAGCACAGCCTGTTAGCGACAAACTTGCCGCCGCAGCGGCGCTGGCTTTCAGAAAGGTTCTGCGGCTTAGTTTTGAATTAGTAACTTTGTCCATAAAATCAGCCATCTACCTATCTAACCTCCCGTATACTTAGTGAAAAAAGAGACAAATTAATTTGGTCTTTGAATTATAGCATAGAGGGATCAGAAAAGGTATTAAAAAGTTATTAAAAAGCTATTAAATAACTATTTAGAGAATATTCTCAAATATTAATATTACCTTAAGAAATAATTAAATATTTAGTTCCCTTATTATTTCAGTAACAACTGCATGATCGACTTTGAGGAAAAGATTTAAGATGCCCGCTGCTTCAAAATAAAATGGGTGGGTTGTAGAGGCTTGAAGGTCAGCAACATACTGTGGGACCCAGTTGAGCATATGTTTTTCTAAAAAGCTTTTTTGATCGTTCAAAATTTTAATAAGGCTGTCAATCTGGTTGTTTTCCAGAGAATTTTCAGCGAAATCGGCAAGATTAGCCATAAAATCAAGTTCTAAAGCAATATGGTCATCTGCTTCAGTACGATAATTAGTCGGAACGAAGTCATACTTCAAATACCACTCACGTACCTTTAGGGTACTTTCTTGGAAAATCAATCTTTCTTTGTTAACGTACACGGACTCCCATGGGGGTGCGGGTAGTTTCGCCGGACCCAGAAATAGCCTGGTGTACTCCGAACAAAGCTTGTCTAATTCTTTTTCCCGATCCTGTTCCAATTTACTTAGGAAGCTTTTTATACCGCTAAGTTTGTCCTCCATCGATAGTAGGGCAAGGCTGGTTTGGGTAAAATCGCTGTTTAAACTATTCAATGTTTCTAAAGTAGGCTCGTCGCCAAAAATCTTTTGTAACAAGTGATAAAGGTACTTCCTATTAGCCAAAAGAATCGCAATACTGTCATATCTGACATTTTTGGGCATGATTTTGGACATAGAATGGCCTCCTTAAGCAGCATATTAAAATTATTGTTTGTCTATCATGATAATATTAAATCTTTTTTATTTATAGACTTAGAAGATTAGCAAATTATTAATAAAGGATTAAGAATTAGTTAAATTTCTAAATACCGTCAATATTGAGCAATTTTGTAGGGGTTTTGAATAAGAGATATACGCTAGACAGTTTGGATAAAACAAAATATAATAGAGTCTAGACTCATACAATTTTGTTAATGTTATTTTAGCTTCTAGCTAATTAGACTAAGGAGGTAAGCTATGTTCACACCAGCCTTCGGTATGATTACCCCGACCGTTGCCGTCATCCTCTTGGTTATCGCTTTAATTCTTTTTGGTCCCGGCAAGCTCCCAGAATTAGGTAAATCCCTTGGACGAGGAATTAAGGAATTCAAACAGGCTACCACTGAGGAAGAGCGCGAAGAAAAATCAAAAGAAACCAAAGAATCTAAAGAATCTGATGAAAAAAAGGAAGCCTAAGAGGCAATATTTAACTTAAAATCTAGATTCAAACAGGAAAGGAGCTAATACATATGAACTTCGTTCATTTGCGCTAGCTCCTTTTTGGTATTTGTCGAAACCGATTATAGGGGCGCCAAGCATTGGAGCAAAAAGAAAAAATCTCCTGCGTCCAGGAGATTGGAAAAAGAATTGCGCTTTGTCTAATTTTTTTTTATTATTACTCTCCTACTTTAGCATGCTAAAAAATAGAGGTCAATAGGGTAAATGTATTAAAGGGCTTACTAATTAGCCCTATATTTGTTATAATTTTGGTGTTTGGTAGGTCCATTCACATAATATTTTTTTTATAAATTAACCTACAATTTAGGAGGGGTGAACTAATGAAAAAAATCACAAGTCGCAACCGAATTTCAGTCACCGTTAATGGACGTAAAATTGAAGTATACGAGGGCTTGACCATTCTTCAAGCTTTGTTGCAAGAAGACATCCATATACCTCATCTCTGTTATGATATTCGTTTGGAACGCTCCAACGGAAACTGTGGCTTATGCGTAGTTGAACTAGGAGAAGGAGATGAAGTTCGGGATGTGAAAGCTTGCCAGACTCCCATCTTGGAGGGAATGGTGATCTGTACCAACAGCCCCAAATTAGAACATTATCGTAAAATTCGCCTGGAACAGATTCTTTCGGATCATAATGCGGACTGTGTGGCACCCTGTGTGATGACCTGCCCGGCAAATATTGATATTCAAGCTTATTTGCGTCATGCCGGTAATGGCAATTTTGAAACTGCTTTGAGAGTTATAAAGGAAAAAAATCCTTTCCCACTGGTTTGCGGCCGTGTCTGTCCGCACCCCTGTGAATCACAGTGCCGTCGCCAACTGGTGGATTCTCCTGTAGCCATCAATCATGTCAAACGTTTTGTAGCGGACTTGGATATTGCCAGAGAGCAGCCCTATCTTCCCAAAAAGAAGGAGTCTACCGGTAAAAGAATTGCAATTGTGGGAGCCGGTCCTTCCGGACTGACAGCAGCCTATTACAGTGCGCTAAATGGTCATGATGTAACTGTCTTTGAACGCCACTCCTATGCCGGAGGAATGATGCGCTATGGAATTCCGGAATACCGTCTGCCTAAAGCTACTTTAGATAAAGAAATAGATTTAATTCGCAAACTCGGGGTCAAGATTATGACCAATAAGACTTTGGGAATTCATATTCGGCTGGAAGAACTGCACAAGGATTTTGATGCTGTTTACTTGGCCATAGGTTCTTGGCAGGCAACTCCTTTGCAGATTGAAGGTGAAAATTTACCCGGAGTCTGGTTAGGAATTCAGTTCCTTGAGCAGGTAACTAAGCAGGTCGATCTTAAACTGGGGGAAAATGTAGTGGTGATTGGCGGCGGGAACACGGCTATTGATTGTGCTCGGACAGCCCTACGCTTAGGGGCTAAAAAAGTCAAGCTGCTCTATCGCCGTACCAAGGAAGATATGCCTGCGGAACCCTATGAGGTGGAAGAGGCTCTGCATGAAGGAGTGCAAATGTACTTTTTGACTGCTCCAAGCAGAATCGTCTCGGAAGGCGGCCGTAAAATACTACATTGTATTAAGATGACCCTAGGAGAACCGGACCGTTCCGGCCGTCGTCGGCCAATTCCCATTGAAGGCAGTGAAGTAGCCTTTGAGGCCGATACCATTATCGGAGCCATAGGTCAAAGCACTAATACTCAATTCCTCTACCACGATTTGCCTGTAAAGCTTAATAAATGGGGCGATATCGAAATAGACGGAAAAACCTTCCAGACCTCGGAAGTGAACATTTTTGCCGGTGGAGACTGTGTGACCGGACCGGCTACGGTGATTCAGGCTGTAGCGGCAGGCCGTCACGCTGCGGAATCCATGGACAGTTTTTTGATGAAGGGCTATGTCAAGGAACAACCAATTGACTATAGCTGCAGCCGAGGATCTCTCGAAGACCTGCCCAAATGGGAATTTGAAGAGATGCCTAAACTAAAAAGGGCGGTTATGCCAAAGCTACCTTTGGAAGAGCGGCAGAACAACTTCAAAAAAGTGGAATTGGGTTTGGATGAACAAACAGCCCGCGAAGAAGCCCGTCGCTGCTTGAGATGCGGCTGCCATGTACGCTATGACTGCGATTTACGTAAAGAAGCCAGCGCTCACAACATACAGTTTGTACAACCGGTACATGAGCGACCCTATATTCCTTTGGTTGCAGATCATCCCATTATTGTCAGGGATCATAATAAGTGTATTTCCTGTGGCCGTTGTATTGCCGCCTGTGCCGAAGTTGAAGGGCCGGATATTCTCACTTTCTATATGAAACATGGACGTCAGCTGGTAGGTACTAAGAGCGGTCTTCCTTTGGATCAGACTGACTGTGTTAGCTGCGGCCAGTGTGTGAATGCTTGTCCTTGTGGGGCCCTGGATTATAGGATGGAAAGAGGCAAGGTTTTCCGGGCCATCAATGACCATAAAAAGACTGTTGTTGCTTTTGTGGCCCCTGCCGTGCGCAGTGTAGTTTCTTCCCATTTTGGAATCTCCTATGCAGAGGCTTCTCCGTTCATTGCCGGACTGTTGAAAAAGCTAGGCTTTGATAAAGTATTTGATTTCACCTTTGCAGCTGATTTAACTATTGTGGAAGAAACCACGGAATTTCTAAACCGCGTAGATTCTAACGGAGTTATGCCTCAGTTTACTTCTTGTTGTCCCGGCTGGGTCAATTTCGTGGAAAAACGTTACCCCCAACTTATTCCCCATCTGTCCAGTTGTAAATCCCCTCAGGCTATGATGGGAGCTACAGTTAAAAATCACTATACCCAGTATGCCGGAGTAGCTAAAGAGGATCTTTTCGTAGTTTCCATTGTTCCTTGTATCGCCAAGAAATACGAAGCTGCCCGACCCGAATTTGCTCCCGGAGGAATTCGTGATGTTGATGCCGTACTGACAACAAGCGAAATGTTGGAAATGGTGGAATATAAGCAGATAACTAAAGAGGATGTTGAGCTGACTGAATTTGATGCTCCTTATAGAAGGGTATCCGGTGCAGGGATTCTTTTCGGGGCCTCAGGGGGCGTGGCTGAAGCTGCCCTGAGAATGGCAGTAGAGAAGTTGACGGGGCATGTTTTGACCGATCATTTGGACTTTACCGAAGTGCGTGGCTTCCAAGGAGTCAAGGAATCAACCATCGAGGTTAAAGATACCAAGCTGAATGTTGCTGTAATCAGCGGTTTGCATAATGCTGAGCCGTTGATTGAGAAAATCATTCAGGGAGAAGAAGTGGGTTATGATTTAATCGAAGTTATGGCTTGTCCAGGAGGCTGCATCTGTGGGGCAGGGCATCCGGTTCCGGAAAAAATCGATGAACTGGAAAGCCGCCAGCAGGTCTTAATTAATATCGATAAGACTTCTAAATATCGCAAATCGCAGGAAAACCCGGATATTCTCAGACTATACGAAGAATTCTTTGGTGAACCCAACTCTGAACTGGCCCATAGATTGCTGCATACCCACTACACTCCTGCCAGCGGTGATATGATAGTGAAAGCAGGCAGGAAAATGGCTGATTCCGCTTTCCTGACCAGTGAGTTTACGGTTTGCACCTGTGATGCCTGTTCGGAGCTGGGAGCTCACGACCTTTATACCAATATTATGGGTAAAGTTACCAAACTCAAAATGGATCCTTTTGTCAGGGTCTTTACCATGCGCTTGAAGGATAACCACGTTGCTGCCGGACAGAGAGTCTATGTAACTCTCAATGGCAAACCCATTGACCCTGACATTGAAAATATTTGCCGCCTAATTAAGCATCCCGATGAGATTCATGATATTTAACGCTTGTATCTAAAAGAATCTTAGGAAAATTTTAAAGGGGAGTAAAAATACTCCCCTGTTATTTTTGATAATTTTACTAATGCCGCAAAAGGATATAGAATATACTAAGGATAGGCTTTTAATCGGCTGAAACTTTTCTGGTCCAGCGGTTACTGTCCCTTTGGCGGTATTTTTCCATCATATCTTTAAAGGCCTTTTCCAGATCAATATTTAAAGAGTTGGCCATGCAGACGATAATGAACAAGATATCGGCCATTTCCAAAGCGAGGTTTCCCTCAGGTTCGTTAGGCTTTTTCGGTTTCTGACCATAGAGATGGTTAATTTCTCTGGAAAGCTCGCCGACTTCCTCCATAAGTCTAAGCATCATAGTGGACGGCTGCCAATAGCCTTCTTCAAACTGCGAAATCCACTGATCGACTTCTTTTTGCCAGTCTTTTATATCCATATTTTTGCTGCTCCTTGCATATGTAATTTGTGGGCTTAAATTTACCTAAATTTTAAGGGAAATTTTCATTTGGGGCAAGGGATTTTAAATTGTGTGTAGAATTTTACTGTAATTTTGATTTATAAGGAGTGAGACCGTGACGGAGCTTTTAGCCTTATTTAGAGCTTTTAATTGGCAAGATATTCTTGACATAGTTGTCGTTTCGGTCATTATTTATCAGCTCCTTATGCTTATTAAAGGTACGCGGGCTGTTCAATTAATTAAAGGCCTTTTTGTTTTACTTTTAATCTCGGTCCTTTCCGGAACATTGGGTCTCACTACCTTAACCTGGATGCTTGACCAAGTGTGGACTATGCTGGTCGTAGCACTACCTATAGTCTTTCAACCGGAACTGCGCCGGGCACTTGAACAAATCGGCCGCGGAAAATTCATTACTATGCATTCCAAAGCCCTTACTACAGAAGACTATAAGAAACTGATCGAGGAACTCATCAGGTGTACCCAGGTTTTGTCGCAAAGCCGGATAGGTGCCCTGATTGTCATAGAAAAAGAAACGGGTATTCAAGAGTATGTGGAGACCGGGGTTAAAATCGACGGCGTGGTTTCCTCTGAATTTTTGGTCAATATTTTTATTCCGAAATCCCCTCTGCATGACGGGGCGGTTATAATCAGAGAAGACAGAGTGGCGGCTGCGGGTTGTTTCCTTCCGCTAACCCAGGATATTGAGTTAGAAACGGATTTAGGGACCCGGCATCGGGCCGCCTTGGGTATATCCGAAGTATCAGATGCTTTGGTAATTATTGTCTCAGAAGAAACAGGCGTGATCTCTACAGCCAAAAATGGCAAGCTTACCAGATACTTAGAAGAGAAGAGTTTGCGCGATTTATTGAAGAACGAGTTATTAGTGGAAAAAGCCACTGTCTACAATCCTTTTAGGAGGTAAGCTTAGATGCGGGATATTTTACGGCGTAATTTAGGGTATAAAATCATCTCGGTTGTTTTAGCCATTATTTTTTGGCTCTGGATAACCAGTTTATCCCAGCCGACCAGCCTGTTCGGCAAAACTACGATAAATGTCCCACTGGTTACCTACAATCAGCCTCCGAACTTAGTGATTACCTCCAATATTCCTCCCATAACGGTGCAAATAGACAGTGATAATAAGGGTATCAGTGTTGAGGATTTTTATGCTTATGTCGATTTGACTGATGCGGTAGTCGGAGAAAAATCTTATCCGGTGCAAATGCATGCTCCGGAAGGGGTTAAAATCGAGAGTATCAGCCCGAGCAGTGTAGTGATTAGTCTAGATACCGTCAAAGACAAAATCGTTCCGGTGCTTCTAGATATTACAGGGGAGCCTGCCCGGGGCTATGAGATAAAAGGGGAAATAATCCTTGAACCTTCGGTGGTCAATGTCCGTGGGCCTGCTTCTATTTTGGACAAATTGGAAAGTGTTACTGTGGAAGCAAATGTTACCGGGATGAAACAGAGCGTGAGATTAGCCAGACCTGTTATTTTTAAAGACATCAAAGAGGTAGGCTTGTTTGCGCCGGATCCTAATCTGGAGTCTTTAAATGCTTTTCCGGATACGGTGGAGATAATAATCCCGATTTATCCTAAAGATACTGCAAGTAAAACTTTACCCTTAAGGGTTACAACCAGCGGGCAGCCGGCTGAAGGGATGATGGTGCGTTCAATTTCCACGGTCCCGTCGCAGATACAATTAATTGGAGAGGCTGAAGCCTTAGATGAGCTACAGTATCTAAATGTGGGACCGGTGGATGTTTCCGGACTTACATCGGATAAAATAGTCGACTTTCCTATTGACCAAATTGAATTACCCGAAAATACGGTTCTTCCTGAAGGAACCAGGATCACTGTAATAATAGATATTGGTCCGAGCCTGACCGAGAAAACCATATCCGACATACCGGTCAATATTAGAAACCTCCCCGAAGGCTTAACAGCAGAGAGTATTCCGCCTATTGCCATTACTGTCAACGGTTACCCTGAGATAGTAAACCCCTTGACTGCCGGTGACTTTTCCGTTTGGGTAGATGTGGCTAATTTGGCGCCGGGTACTTACCCTAACAAGGCAGTATTGTGGCAAGCACCTACAGGAGTTACTGTGGTAAATGTTCCATCAGTCAGGCTTGTCCTAAAATCCACGGAACCGGAGAATACCGATGAAAATCAGGAGGAAACGGCTAACAGCTCGGTCGAACAACCTGATGAGAATAGCTATGACAATTTGAACAACTTGGCTGAACAAAGAATTTGAAGGGAGAACGAAAATCTTGGCAAGACTGTTTGGAACTGACGGTGTCAGAGGAAAAGCGAATAAAGAGCTTACGCCCGAACTAGCTTTCCGTTTAGGCAAAGCAGGGGCCTATGTTTTAGGGAAAAATTCGTCTAAGGCTAAAATCATTATAGGTAAAGATACCAGAATATCCGGCGATATGCTTGAAGCAGCTTTGGCCGCTGGAATTTGTTCTATGGGTGTAGATGTTCTAAAAGTGGGTGTTCTCCCAACACCGGGAATTGCCTATTTGACCAGAATAAGCGGGGCCGACGCCGGTGTTGTGATTTCTGCTTCCCATAATCCTTTTGAGGATAATGGCATAAAATTCTTTTCCAGCGGAGGATTTAAACTGCCGGATGAAATTGAAGATGAAATTGAAAGACATATAGAATTAGCGGACTCTTTGGATCGACCGACTGGCAGCCAAATAGGCCGGATCATTAAACTGGAAAACGCTGCCAAAGATTATGCTTCTTTTTTAAAAAGCCTCGCTCCAAGTCTTAACGGCCTCAAGATTGTACTGGACTGTGCCAATGGCGCAGCCTCAGAAATTGGACCGACAATTCTGCGAGAGCTTGGGGCTGAAGTGATACCTATTTATAACCAACCGGATGGAATTAATATTAATGTCAATTGTGGCTCCACCCATCCGGAGGCTTTGGCCGAAGAGGTTCTAAAATCTAAAGCCGATATCGGCCTGGCTTGTGACGGGGACGCTGATAGAATTATCGCAGTGGATGAAAAGGGCAATATCATCGACGGGGATTACATTATGGTGATCTGCGCTCTGGCCTTAAAAGAAAAGGGAGAATTGACTAAGAACTCCGTAGCCGTAACAGTTATGAGTAATTTGGGGCTGCATAAAGCTCTGCGTGAATCCGAGATTACCGTCCATCAAACCAAGGTGGGGGACCGCTATGTGATGGAGAAATTGCTTGAAACCGGAGCTATTTTAGGCGGAGAACAGTCGGGACATATTATTTTCCTGAACCACAATACCACAGGAGACGGTTTATTAACCGGCTTGAAATTGCTTTCGGTCCTAAAAGAAAAACAAGCCAGACTTTCCGAGCTGGCAGCTCAAATGCAGAGATTTCCGCAGGTTCTGCTGAATGTCAGAGTAAACAATAAAGACAGAGTTATGAACAATGACTTTGTAAAATATAAAATAGAAGAAATCGAGGCTACTCTGGGTGAGGAAGGCAGGATACTGGTTCGCCCTTCCGGAACCGAGCCTTTGATTAGGATTATGCTGGAAGGACTCGACCAAGAACTTTTGAAAAAACAGGCCGAAGAGGTAAAGGCTATTGTTGAAAAGATAGATTTTCCTACTTAATCATAGTTATTTAAGGCTATAGTTATTTGAGCATTTCAATTATCATTTAATTATTTAGTACATTTTAGGGAATGAGGGCATATAATATACCGGTTTTTTTGAAACCATATATTATATGCCCTCTGTACTAATTTTTTATTTCGAATTATAATAAAAAAGCTGGGAGGTGGTAAGTTTAAGTTTACCCATACCAAACTAAATATCATTTAATTGTACTGACGGTATGCAATTAAATAATTAGCGCCTGGACCCATTTGTTAGCTTAACTAATGGGTTGACGAGGAAGAGGTTAATCGAATTTTTCGGCGGGTGCCTCTCGGTGGCTTGTCACCGTGAAATCCGTTTTAAAACTGAGGAGTAATCTTCAGGACAGAGGGCGGATTAACAAGAAGAGGGAGACTTTGTGTTTGTCCATCCCTTTAGTTTGTTGTGCTTTATAACCATTAAGTCAAGCCGTTAAGACGGCTATTTTTGATTAATGAGACTATTTGGAACTATCTTATTTCCTAAGAATGAGCTTAGATTTTGAGAGGAGAAAATAAAGATGTGCGGTATTGTTGGTTATATAGGTAAGAATTCTGCAGTTCCCGTCTTATTGGAAGGTTTGAAGAGGTTAGAATATAGAGGTTATGATTCAGCCGGCATAGCTGTTATTGGAGCTGCCGGAATACGCCTTACTAAGAGCGTAGGAAAATTGGCCGCTTTGGAAGAAAAACTGGGAAGTCGCGGTTGCATTTCCCATATTGGCATAGGACATACCAGATGGGCCACACACGGTAGACCGTCAAAAAACAACGCTCATCCACATATGGACTGTCACGGAGACTTTGTCGTGGTCCACAATGGAATAATCGAAAATTATTTTGAGTTAAAAGAAGCCCTTTTGAAAACAGGACATACTTTCCGTTCCGAGACCGATAGCGAAGTTGTGGCGCATTTAGTAGAAGAATTTTACCAAGGAGATTTAGAAAAAGCTGTTCGCAAAGCTGTATCAATGCTTATAGGTTCTTATGCTCTGGTGGTAATGAGTAGGATGCATCCTGATATGTTGGTGGCGGTGCGTAAAAATAGTCCGATGGTGGTAGGTATTGGCGAGGGAGAGTTTTTTATAGCCAGTGACATACCGGCAATTCTGAAATACACCAGGAATACTTATCTTATGGAAGACGGCGAGTTGGTCACTGTCAAAGCTGATGGGGTTGAGTTCTCTGATCTTAACGGCAGCCGGAAAGAAAAAATTATCTTTAAAGTGACCTGGGACTCGATTGCGGCCGAAAAAGGCGGCTACGAGCATTTTATGCTGAAGGAAATATTTGAACAGCCTAAGGCTTTAAGGGATAGTTTAGCCGGTAGGCTTAACGGAGAAAGAATTGTTCTCCCGGAAGTGGATTTAACTCCGAGTAGGGTCACGACCTTTAACAAGGTGGCCATAGTGGCTTGTGGAACCGCTTACCATGCCGGCCTTTTCGGCAAGGGTCTGCTTGAACATTGGGTGAAAATCCCTGTGGAAGTGGACATTGCTTCCGAATTCCGTTATAGATCCCCTTTGATTGACGAAAAAACCTTGCTTATTGTAATAAGTCAGTCTGGGGAAACAGCGGATACATTGGCCGCTTTGCGTGAAGCCAAAAAGAAAGGAGCTAGGGTTTTAGCCATAACTAATGTTGTTGGCAGTTCTGTCGCCCGTGAAGCTCACGATGTAATCTATACCTGGGCAGGACCGGAGATAGCTGTGGCTTCGACCAAAGCTTATACCACTCAGATAGAAGCGCTTATTCTACTTGCTCTCTATCTTGCTCAAATTAAAAAGACCATGCCACAGGAGCGGATTGCGGAGGTTATCTCTGAAGTTAAGAAAATCCCGGAGAAAGTTGAAGAAATTTTGAAACAGGCTGAAAAAATAGAAGCGTTGGTTCCCTATTTTGAAAATGTAAACAGCAGCTTTTTCCTCGGCAGAGGCCTGGATTGGGCAGTGGCCCAGGAAGGTGCATTAAAATTAAAAGAAATTTCCTATATTCATGCCGAAGCTTATGCAGCAGGAGAGCTCAAGCACGGGACTTTGGCTCTGGTTACCGAGGAAACCCCGGTAATTGCCCTTGCCACCCAAAGATCACTTTACGAAAAGACTTTGTCCAACGTGCTGGAAGTGAAAGCCCGCGGTGCCCGGGTAATAGGTTTTACTTTCGCCGGCAATCAGGACTTTGAAAAATCGGTGGATGAAGTATTCCATCTCCCGGAAACAATAAATGAACTCACCCCAATCTTAACGGTGATTCCCTTGCAGCTTTTGGCCTACTATGTAGCAGTTGCCCGAGGCAATGATGTAGATAAGCC
>JAAYSI010000306.1 GCA_012524045.1 Peptococcaceae bacterium
CAGTCTGCGTGAAATTAATCAAGCTATTGCTGAAGAACTTGAGAAACTGATTAACAGGCCTTTTCAAAAGATGGAAGGAAACAGGAAGATGGCATTTGAAAAGATTGATAAGCCATGCCTGCAGCCGTTACCGGCAAAAAGATATGTGTATTCAGACTGGAAAGAAACAAAGGTTGCATCCAATTATCATGTTGAATATGATGGTTACTTCTACAGCGTTCATTATTCCTATGCAAATCGTCCGTGTTCTGTACGTGCAACTTCTAAAACCATCGAGGTATATGTTGACTGCGAGAGAGTAGCTGCTCATCAGAGAAATTACAACCCACATGAAAGATACACCACTTTAGAAGAACATATGCCGGATGAACACAAGGCGGTTTACGGTTGGAGTACAGAACGCTTTCTGTTATGGGCTGACAATATAGGTCTGAATACCCGAGAACTTATCCAAAGGGTTCTTAAAAGCAGCAAACATCCCGTCCAGAGCTATCGGGCGTGTATGGGAATCATGCGCCTTTGTAAAAACTACCCGGCAGAAATTATGGAAACTGCGAGCAGAGAAGCTCTGGATAAGAATGTTTGCTCCTTTAAGTATTTTAACATAATTCTTAAACAGATTGTTGCGAATCATTCTATAGAAACAAATGATAGAATCATAAAGCATGAAAATGTAAGAGGGAATAAAGCTTATACGGGAGGTGGCATTCATGCTTAACAATCCTACCGTAGAAAAGCTTAAGGAAATGAAACTTAAGGTGATGGCGCAACTCTTGAGTGAGCCGGATCCAACTTTAAACGAATTATCTTTTGAAGAAAGATTAGGCATTATGGTTGAGAAAGAATGGTTATCTAAGAAGAATTCCAGAATCAAGCGCCTTTTAAATAATGCAACTCTCGGTGTAAATGCCTGTATCGAAGATATTGACTACACGCAAGACCGAAAAATTGATAAAAAATTAATACAGACACTCTCTACCTGCACCTTTATTATTCAGAAATTGAATGTCGTGATAACAGGTAAAACTGGGACTGGTAAAACTTTTTTGGCATGTGCTCTGGGCAATAATGCTTGTCGCCATGGTTACACTGTAAAATACTACCGTATGCCAGAGCTTTTGCTGGAAATCCAGGATGCAAAAAACGAGAATAGATATTCCAGGTTTATGAGACAACTGCAGAATATAAAGATTCTGGTTCTTGACGACATTGGACTTAAATCATACACTCTGGAAGAAAGCAGAGATATCCTTGAAATTGCAGAAAATAGATATAATAAAACATCTACTATTCTATCCGGACAAGTTCCACATACACACTGGTATGATTTGTTTCCCGACCCAACCATTGCAGATGCAATAATGGATAGAGTAATTCATAATGCGTATATCTTGGCTTTAGATTCCAAAAAATCCATGCGTGCTGTGATGGCAGAAAGGGTGATCAAAGAAATGTTTACTGATTGATTAATGATGTTATTGAAAAAATATTTGTTTCTAAGTGAATTTTTATGTAAAATCAAAGTACATGACAAGGTGTCCGGATGTATCCGGTTTTATTGTCCGGATACTCCCGGAAATACTGTCCGAATAATCCGGAATACGCA
>JAAYSI010000134.1 GCA_012524045.1 Peptococcaceae bacterium
CAGCAAATGCACGAAGAATTACTGCGAAAAAGATAGATCAGCCTGGTGCTTCCGGGCTTGCTAACTAAATTCATTTAATAGAGATGGCTTAAGGCCATCTTTTTTTAAAATATTATTGAATAATTATACACATTGGTGTATAATTATTAAAAAATTGGGAGGTACTTTCTATGAAAGTTGGAATATTAGGTGCTACCGGCTACACAGGTCAGGAATTGCTCAGGATTTTGGGCAATCACCCTGAGGCGGAGATTGTCTATCTGGGCTCCTCTAGTTCAGCAGGCAAGGACATTAGCGAGATTTATCCCCATTTAGTTAACAGGCAGATGGTTTTAGAGGATGAAAGTGTGCCGGACTTAGATGTGCTATTTATGGCTTTGCCCCACGGGCTTGCTTCAGCCAAGGCCGGGGAGTTATTAAACAGGGGGATCAAAATTATTGATCTCGGGGCTGACTTTAGGTTACAGGATGCTGCTGTCTACCAAGAATGGTATAAAACTGAGCCGGCTGATCAAAAAATATTACAAAAAGCAGTCTACGGTTTGCCGGAACTTTATCGTAACGATTTATACGGCCAAAACTTAATAGCCAACCCGGGCTGTTATCCGACAGCAGCGTTATTGGCCCTGGTGCCGCTAGTTAGAGCTGATTTGCTATTAACGGACAGTATAATCATAGATGCTAAATCCGGAGTGTCCGGTGCAGGGCGTGGGGTGAATCTATCTGTTCATTACTCAGAAGTAAATGAAAATATCAAGGCTTACGGAGTTGGCCAGCATCGGCATACACCGGAAATTGAGCAACAATTAAGTAAAGCAGCTTCGCGCGAGATAATGGTCAATTTTACTCCCCATTTGGTGCCGATGACTCGAGGAATTCTGGCCACGATTTACGCCCAAGTCAAGCCTGGTATCGGGGAGGAAGTTTTAAGAGAGATGTGGCGCGAAGCTTATGAAACAGAGCCTTTTATTCATGTCTTACCGGAAGGGGTGTGGCCTCAAACGAAATATGCTTACGGCTCAAACCATGTTTTCTTACAGTTAAAGCTGGATAAAAGGACCCGTAGAGTTATTTTGGTCTCAGCTCTGGATAATCTGGTTAAAGGAGCTTCCGGGCAAGCCGTGCAAAATATGAATATTTTGTTTGACCTACCGGAAACTGTTGGACTGGAACTAAACGGTTTATGGCCTTAATTTTAGGGAAAATTTGGCTTTATTTTGAAATATGATATGGGAATGAGGGGAAACGATGGTTAAAAATATATATCCATGGCAGAAAGTAAACGGAGGGGTCTCGGCACCGCTGGGTTTTTCAGCCAGTGGGGTCAAGGCAGGTATTAAAAACAGCACGAAATATGATCTCGCTTTGATTTTCTCGGAAGTTCCGGCTAATTCGGCCGGAGTGTTTACCAAAAATCTGGTAAAGGCCCATCCTTTGCTATTGACGGAAAAACATCTGCAAAAGGGTACTGCGCGTGCTGTAATAGTTAATAGCGGTAATGCAAATGCCTGTGTAGGGCAAGCCGGAGATGAAGCTGCTTGGCAAATGGCCAAAGTTACAGCTGAAGAATTAGGGATATCCCCGGAAGAGGTTTTGGTATCTTCAACCGGGGTGATAGGCCAGGAAATGCCTATGGCTAAGGTCCTGCCCGGTATTAAAAACGTTGTTGTGGAAGTTAAAAAGCTTAAAGCCGAGCACAATGAGCTAGTCCTGGCCGAGCATGCCGATCGGGCCGCTATGGCCATTATGACTACTGACACTGTCCCTAAAGAACTTGCTTTGGAACTTAAATGTTCGACCGGAACGGTTAAACTGGGAGTGATGGCGAAAGGTTCGGGTATGATTCATCCGAATATGGGGACCATGTTATGTTTTCTGACCACTGACGCTAAAGTGGATAGCTTAAAATTAAAAGAATTGCTCAAAGAAGCGGTTGACCGAAGTTTTAATATGATTTCGGTAGACGGCGATACCAGTACCAATGATATGGTAGTTATATTAGCTAACGGTCAAGCGGGTGTGGAACTTCAAGGAACAGATTGGGAAAACTTCTGTAAGATGGTTGATTTCGCCTGTTGTCAGATGGCCATGGCCATAGCCCGAGACGGCGAAGGAGCCAGTAAGTTTTTAGAAATCAAAGTGACCGGCGCGAAAACTTTGGAAGCTGCCCGGAAAATTGCCCGTAGTGTCTGCTCTTCCAGTTTGGTTAAATCAGCGATGTATGGTCAAGACGCCAACTGGGGCAGGATTTTGGCGGCAGCGGGTTATGCAGGCGCAGATTTTGATCCCGCTAAAGTTGATATTTATCTTAATGGTCTTCAGGTAGCTGCTGAAGGACAGGGATTGAGGTTTTCCGAAGAGGAAGCGCTTAAGCTTTTGGAAAAACCCGACATTCTAATTGAGCTTCGCTTAAAGGACGGCAGCCAGGAAGCCACAGCCTGGGGATGCGATTTAACTCATAAATACGTGGATATTAATGCGAACTATCGTACTTAAATTATTAGATAGTTTTTGAGATAGAAACTTTAGTTAAAAAATTTTGAATTAAAATAGGAGAGATGGGTAAAATGGTGAGCACTGCCAGAACCGGCATTAGTGATTTGGAAAGGGCCAATATTTTGATTGAGGCTTTGCCTTATATTCAAAAATTCGCCGGTTCTATTGTCGTTATTAAATATGGCGGCCATGCGATGATTGACAAAGAGTTAAAAGAAAAGGTAATGCTTGATATTTTGTTGTTACACACGGTAGGTATCCGACCTGTTATTGTCCATGGCGGTGGACCGGAGATTAATTCCATGCTCAAAAGAGTGGGCAAAGAAAGCACCTTTGTGCAAGGTTTGAGAGTTACGGACCAGGAAACCATGGAGATTGCGGCTATGGTTTTGGTCGGTAAGCTTAATACCGAAATAGTATCGCTGCTAAACAGCTTCGGAGGTAAGGCTGTTGGCTTATCTGGCCAGGACGGTCATTTATTGCTGGCGGATAAAAAGTCTTTAAAGTTAAAGAATGGGGATGGTTCGCTTGAAGAGATAGATTTAGGTTATGTCGGCCAGGTCAAGGAAGTATGTCCGGGAATTTTAACGACTCTTTTGGATCAGGGCTATATTCCGGTGATCTCTCCGATAGCCGGTGGAGAGAATGGGGAGAGCTATAACGTAAATGCTGATACTGCTGCCGGGATCATTGCCGGAGCATTAAAAGCTAATAAATTATTATTATTGACCGATGTCAAAGGTGTTTTAAAGGATATGGACGATCCTGATTCACTTTTATCGGTGATCGCTAAAGCAGAGGTTCCCACCTTGTTGCAACAAGGCGTCCTTCAGGGCGGTATGATTCCCAAAGTCGAGTGTGCGGTAAATGCTTTGGAACGTGGAGTTGACTCTGTCCACATTATTGACGGCAGACAGCCGCATGCCATTTTACTGGAGCTATTCACCGACGGTGGTATCGGAACCATGATAAATTAGAAAGCGGAAAGGTGGAAGGATTTGCTATGAATACGGAGGAGATATTGGCTACGGGGCAAGAGAAAGTGATGAACACCTATGGTCGTTTGCCTATGGCCTTGGTCAAAGGGCAGGGCACCTTGGTCTGGGATAGCGATGGGAAACGCTATCTGGACTTTGTTACAGGCTTGGCGGTTACTTCCCTTGGACATTCCCATCCTGAGATTGTCGAAACCATAAGGCAGCAAGCTGGGGAAATTTTGCACTCTTCCAACCTTTATTGGATTCCCGGCCAAGTGAAATTAGCGAAATTACTGACCGACCACTCTTTTGCCGCTAAGGCCTTTTTCTGTAACAGTGGCGCAGAGGCCAATGAAGGTGCAATCAAACTGGCCCGGAAATACGCAAAGAAATACTATGGGAGCGAGAAATATAAAATTGTATCACTAAAGAATTCCTTTCATGGTAGGACCCTTGCGACCTTAACAGCCACCGGTCAGCAAAAATATCAAGAAGGCTACGAACCTTTGCCGGAAGGCTTCTCCTATCTAGAGTTAAATAATCTCGAGCAAGTCGAGAAAGCTATCGATAGCCAGACTGCTGCGGTAATAATCGAGCCTATTCAAGGTGAAGGTGGCGTAAATCTTTTAAGCAAAGAATTTGTTAGCAAAATTAAAGATGAATGTGTTAAATATGGAGCTTTATTGATAGTCGATGAGGTTCAAACCGGTATGGGGCGTACAGGTAAGCTATTTGCCCATCAATGGTTGGATTTTCAACCGGATATAATGACTTTGGCTAAGGCGTTAGGAAACGGCGTACCAATCGGAGCAGTGCTGGCCACAGAAGAAGTAGCGGCAGCTTTTCGTCCCGGAGATCACGCTTCAACTTTTGGAGGCAACCATCTGGCCACTGCTGTCGGTTGCAAAGTGCTGGAGATAATGACCAGGGAAGGTTTTCTGCCCGAAGTCCAAATCAAAGGAGATTATTTTAAACACAATTTACAATTGCTCGCTGAAAAGTATGGTTTAGACGGCCAGGTCAGAGGATTAGGCTTGATGTTGGGCTTGGAGGTTGGCGTCCGCGGTCCGGAGATTGTTAATACTTGTTGCCAAAAGGGGCTTTTAATCAATTGTATCGGCGGAACCATTTTGCGTTTTTTGCCGCCATTAACGGTCACGAAAGAGGAAATCGATGAGGCTTTAGCGATACTTAAGGAGGCTTTTGCTTTAGTCTTTTCCTAAGATTTATTCGGATCAGTACAATTTCAGTGCTAAGAGGGCTCTAGTCCAATTACCAGGAGTAGAGCCTTTTTATATCTACTAGAACTCAAGAATCTTCTAGGTCTGTTGTTTGTTTTTTAAAGCTATTGGGGTTAAACTATAAAGGATATAGATCAAACATTTCCGGGAGGATCTACCGTGGAATATATGGAGTACTCAGATAAGGTAATTGAACACTTTATGTGCCCGCGCAATGTCGGAACCATGCCCGATGCAGATGCGGAAGGAACATACGGAGATACAGACTGCGGGGATTCACTGACCATATATTTAAAAATAGAAAACGATGTGATCACTGATATAAGTTTTTTGGTATTTGGTTGTGGAGCAGCCGTCGCGGCAAGCAGTATGTTTACGGAACTGGTCAAAGGTAAAAGGCTGGAAGAGGCCCAAAAGATTACAGGCAAGGATGTTTTTGAAGCTTTAGGCGGTTTGCCGCCTGCAAAACTGCATTGTTCGGTTTTAGGGCCTCTGGCCTTGCAGCAAGCTTTAGATAATTACCAAAAGAAATTTGCTTCAACGTCCTAGTAACATAAAAACTGGAGATAACATGTATACATTATTATTTAGCATATAGGAAGAAAATAAAGTTAAAAATGATGAAATATTAAAAAATTTACTGTATTATAATAATGGTCCATAATAAGTTTAAGTACATTTGAAAGGATTGGAAAAAAATGAAATTATCCCGGCGTATCTTGGGAATAAAGCCTTCTGCAACATTTGCAGTTGATGCCAAAGCCAAGGAACTAAGGGGACAAGGAAAAAACGTTATATCTTTTGGGTCTGGCGAACCCGATTTTGACTCCCCCCCGGCAGTCTTAGAATATGCCAGCGAAGCGATGGAGAGAGGGGAAACTCACTATACTCCAACTTCAGGAATTGCGATGTTGCGTGAAGAAATCAGCGCTTATTACAAGCAGCGTTTTGGTTTAGACTACAGCCCTTCGCAGGTAGTAGTGGGTTCCGGTGCCAAGCCGTTAATCTTTGAAGCGTTAGCTGCAATTGTCGACCCTGGGGATGAAGTCATTGTTCTTGCCCCTACTTGGGTTAGTTATATAGAACAAATTAAGTTGGTAGACGGAAAGGTTGTAGTTGTTCCGACTCAAGACAGTAACTTTGTTCCGCAGATTCAAAGGATAGAAGAAGCTATCACTGACAAAACAGTAGCGATTCTCCTTAACTCACCGTCAAATCCCACAGGGATGATGTATGATGAACAAACAATTAAAGCTATAGGCCAGTTGGTTATCAAGTATGACCTATGGCTTATTTGGGACGAAATATATGAAAGGCTGGTCTATGGAGAGGTTAAACACTACAATCCGGTGCAGCTACTGCCGGAGCTTGCTTCCCGTACGGTCATAATTAACGGTGTAAGCAAGGCCTATGCTATGACCGGCTGGCGTATAGGCTATGCCCTTAGCCCTTTAGAATTAGCGAAAAAAATCAATGCTTACCAGAGTCACCTTACATCTGGACCGTGCTCGATCTCCCAATGGGCTGCTTTAGGAGCCATCAAAGAGAGTGAAAGCGATGTCTGTAGGATGCTCTCCACTTTTAAAAAGCGGAGAGATCTGATCTGCAGTTTGCTTGGGGAGATGCCACATATTTCGTTTTTAGTCCCGAAAGGAGCTTTTTATGTCTTTGTAAATATTAAAGAATGTTTTGGGAAGTCTTATGAAGGCCAAGTAATAGACAATGATATTACTTTTTGCAACATCCTCTTGGAAGCTGAATTAGTAGCAGTGATTCCCGGAAGTGCTTTTCTCGCCCCTGAATATTTGAGATTGTCCTATGCCAGCTCAGAAGATGAAATTCGAGAGGGAATGAAAAGACTGAAAAGATTCTTGGAAAAAATAAAATAATATAATACTCCAAAGAGAATAATCTAAAGAGTGGATAAAATTATAAAAATATAAAAAAGATCTGTTACTCAACAAATTGTTTTTGTTTAGCAACAGATCAATTTTTTTTACAAAGTACTTTAAATGGGCATTTTGATCACAAAAACAAAGGAAGTAGGTACACTTAAGTGTTCATCTTGTAAGTATTCATAGAGTTTTCTTTGAAGCTCAATTAGAGCATCCTCTATAGTTACCCCTTTAGCAACCAGGTCATATTCTTCGCAAGTAGCTACAAATAAGTCATATTCTTTGCTAATTGTTACCGAAACTTTTAGCTCCATAGAGTAATCCACCCCTAACGCAAGGCTTTTTATCTATTTATATGCGCTTGGGTTTCTATTGGAGACTAAACTAGAGAAATCCGACTATTCAGGGGTAACGGACAAAATAAGCGCAGCTTTAGAGTTAGTGAAGTTTTGGGCGTTGTAGTCATAGTTAGGGTTCATTGTATTCTTTTCATACAGGCCGTAGACGAAGATTGTTACCAAGATTATCAACCAAATTATCACTTTTAAGGCGGTATCTTGTTTTTTCAACAAAAGGCTTAGGCCAATTCCGATTAGAAGTAGTGGCCAAAGGGTGCCTAAAGAATTAAAGAAAATCCTGATAAAATCAAAGGAGACGATATCTAAATTACCTAGCAGCCAGATTAGGCCGCCAATGATCAGAATTAGGCCTAGGATGGTATTTTTTTTCACAGTGTATCACTTCCTTGCGTTAAATAAGATAATAAGGCCAACTATGATAATTCCCAAAGGAATAATAATATTTAGGTCAAACCAGAGGAAAAATCTATCAAGCAAAAAGGTTGCACCTATTACGATTAACGCGATACCAAGAATTCTTTTACTTTTTTCACTGTCCCCGGCAGTTTGGTGTTGTTGTTCCTCAAATGGGGATACATAGTCAGTTGCCTTCGCCGGCATCGCAACCCAACAGATAATATAGGCGATTAGGCCGATACCACCGGGCAAAGTGCAAATTAACCAAATAATCCTGACAATGGTTGGATCTATCTCAAAATATTCCGCGATTCCTCCACAGACACCGGCTAGGACTTTATTGCGATTGGATCGGTATAGTTTTTTATCCATTGGCAATACCTCCTTTGCGTGAGATTACATTATTATTATACTAAGGGAAAGCTATTTGAGAATAGCCTGGAAAATAAAAAGACGTTAGATTGTCCTAAGCAAATCTAACGCCTTTTTGGTTATCAATTAACTTCTTAAGATTTGTCCGAGGAATGCTTTGGTTCGAGGGTGCTGTGTCCGGTCGAAGATTTGTTCCGGAGTCCCTTCTTCTATTATAACACCGTTATCCATAAAAATAACCCGATTAGCTACTTCTTTGGCAAAGCCCATTTCGTGGGTAACCACGAGCATGGTCATATGTTCTTCGGCCAAGTTTTTTATTACTCTTAATACTTCACCGGTTAACTCAGGGTCTAAAGCCGAGGTAGGTTCGTCAAAAAGCATAATATCCGGATTCATCGCCAAGGCTCGAGCGATAGCTACACGTTGCTGTTGTCCGCCGGATAATTCGCAGGGGTAACTATGTCTTTTTTCGGCTAAACCTACTTTCTGCAAAAGTTGATCGGCTATAGCTTCGGCTTCTTCCCTGGAGAGGCCGTTAACAATAATCGGAGCTTCAATAATATTTTCTAAGACACTTTTATGCGGAAAAAGATTAAAGTTTTGAAAAACCATGCCCATTTTCTTGCGCAAAACCCTAATATTTTGCTCGGAAGCGTAAACGCTATGGCCATCAGAAGCTTCGGTTACCATGGGTTGGCCGTCAATTTCAATGCTGCCGCGATCGATAGTTTCTAAACGGATAAGACATCTAAGCAGAGTACTTTTACCAGAACCGGAGGGTCCTATAATAGCAATGACTTCCCCTTTGTTTACTTCGAGATCTATTCCTTTAAGAACTTCAAGGTTTTTGAATTTTTTACTAATATTATGGGCTTTCAATATACTCATAACGGAAACTTCCTTTGCTTTTTGTTCGGCTGACATTCAAAAATATAGACTTTGAAGTTAGTTTATAAGATAAAACTCTATTTATAGAAAACTAGGTTGTGTAATAAGAATATCTCTGCTCCAGTTTGCGGAAGATAAAGGTAAGAATGGCTGTGTTGAGCAAATAGAATACAGCTGCAATAATGAATGCCGTAATATCAAAGTCCCGGGTCACGATAATTTGGGCCGTCCGCAAAACGTCTAACAGACCAATTCCAAAAACCAACGCAGTATCTTTGACCAAAGTTATTACTTCATTACTGACAGGTGGTAGTACGCGTTTAACCATTTGGGGAATTATTTTCCGTCGCATGGTCTGAGCATAGGTTAACCCCAGTACGTCAGCACTTTCGTACTGGCCTTTATTTATAGACTGAATACCTGAGCGGAAAATTTCAGCGAAATAAGCAGCATAGTTCAAAGCAAATGCCAGGATTGCTGCTGTCATATTATTTAAAGTCAATCCCAGAGCCGGTAAACCAAAATAAACAAAGAACACCTGCAACAACAGAGGAGTTCCTCTGAGCAGCCAGATATATGTTCCGGTAACTACCTGAAGAATTCGGTATCTGGAGATACGAGCCAAGGCTACAAGTAAACCTAAAGGCAGGGAAAAGATAAGCGTCGAAAAGAACAAACCGTAAGTGACCTTAAATCCTTTTAAGATTGCAATTGATGAGTTCAGAATATAATCCAGTTCCATGTATAACTCCCATTAAATTTTTAATGTATTAAAGTATTATAACGTATATAGTATATAGGAATAAGGACAGATAAAACAAGTGTATCTTTTGGGATAATAACGAAAAACAAGAAGGGATGAGGATAAGAAATATAATTGTGAAGAAATAAATAGGAAAAAGTATAAACTCAAAGTATAAGCTGTTGCTTAAAAGCAACAGCTTATATGAAAAGAAATGAAGAGTATGGAGAGGTTTATTTGAGGACGATATCAGCACCAAACCATTTTTCGGAAATGGCTTTAGCTGTACCGTCTTCATTCATAGCATCAAGAGCTTTTTGTAGCTCAGCTTGGAAAGCTGCATCACTCTTGCGGAAGCCCACACCGTATTCTTCGGCACCGAAATGGTCATCTAAGACTTTGTAGAGATCAGGTTCTTTGGCAATATAATATCTGCCGACTACCTCGTCAATTATTACAGCATCCATTCTACCGGCATTGACATCCATCAATGCTTCAGTATAAGTACCGAATTCGACTAATTCGCCAAATGTGGCCAATGTTTCGGCATCAGCTTTAACAGCTTCAGCTGCGCTACTGCCAGCTTGAACGGCAACTTTTTTGCCTGCCAGATCAGCCTTACTATTGATGGCTGAATCGCTTTGGGTAATAATAATCAGTCTATTAGCCAGATAGGGTTTACTGAAGTTTATTTTTTGGATTCTTTCTTCAGTTATGGTCATGCCATTCCAAATTACATCGACATTCTTATTGTTCAGTTCCATAGTGGCATTAGTCCAGACTACCGGTTGAAATCTTACTTCAATACCCATTTTTTTAGCTGCTTCTTTGGCCATGTCGATATCAAAGCCGACTATTTCATTTTTTTCGTCGCGATAGCCCATTGGTGGGAATGAATCATCAAGGCCGACGATGTAATAGCCTCTGGCTTTAATATCTTCCCAGGAAGTATCTTCGCTGGTAGCTTCTTCAGCCGGCTGTTGCTGTTCTTCTTGTTGCCCAGGCTGCTGTTGGGCATTATCTTGCGAACCGGAGCAGCCGGTTAAGGCCAGAGCAAGTACTAGAAGCAGTGTTAAAAATAACTTAAACCCTTTTTTCATCTCTGTGTTTTCCCCTTCCTTTTTTCTGAAAAAGACTTCTTAAACAGCGGGTTGTCCCGTTGCATACCCATTATACTTTAACTAAATAAATTAGTAAAGAGTTAAATTGATAAAAATTTTCTTTTCTTAAAAATTTAACGGTCAAAAGCTAGTCTATAATGATTTCTTCGGCATTTTTAGCCTCTTCCGGAAGGGTAAAGTCTTGGGCTTTATTATGATTCGTTATTGTATAATCGGCGACCATTTCCATGCCGGCAAACATTTCTTTCATTTCGGCAGGCATATTCGGGTCTGCGGTTAAAGCTGCACCAAGATTGCGCATATTCTCAGACAGATCCATTTGCCCCTTGACCACATTTAGAGTAGCTTTGTCTATCCAGAGTATATATTTCAGATCGCCGATCTGGGTAAAGATAGCCGGGTCAAAAAGATCTCCATTTACACCCAAAGGATTACCGGCGGTCTGCTCCATAATCTGGTCAAAAATCTTACCGGAAGCGACCAATTCCAGTTTCACAGTATCCAGCTGTTCAATCTTTTCCTCTGCCAATATTTCTGCTTTTTCCAGGCTGTCCATAAAAAGCTTAAGGTTGTCTTTCGGATCCGTCTGCAATATGGCTTTAGTGGTAGAATCATCGGCCACTATTTTTTGCCAGAGGTCTTCTACCTTCTGATAAATCACAAACTGTTCATTTTCGGTTAATGCATATTGCTCAATAGTCATGCTTTCATTCACGAGCATGGGCATACTGACCTTTGCAGTCATCTTCATTTTCAGCGGATCTTGAAATAATGTTGCCTCAGATGTCATTGTCATTTCCAGATCTCCACCGCCAATGTTCATTTTCATGAACATGTTCATGTTCATATCGTAATTATCTAGTCCGTACCACCTGTCAAAAGCTTCTTCAGCAATTTGTTCTGCGGTTTTTCCTTTGGTTAAATCAGATGGACCGGTGCAGGCTGTTAGGCCGGCAAAGCAAAACAGCACGACTAATAGAAATATCACGGTTTTTTTAGGCATTTTCTACTCCCCTTTAATATTAAAAATGGCATAGCGTATTGATTTCAGTTCAATATCCATATGCTCTTAAAAGCATTATACTATAAAACTTGCTTACTCATGTACTCTTACCGATATCTGGAAAATGAATAATTCCCCAATTAATTGGAAAAATAATTTTGCATCAGAACGTTAAGGGGGAGAGAATCCTGACTTTACATTTGGGAATAGATATCGGTTCAACTACGGTAAAGATAGCTGTCCTAGACAATAATGACGAACTTGTTTTTAGCAGATATAAAAGACACTATTCTGATATATGGAAAGCCCTGGAGGAACTTATTGGCGAAGTTTATAATGAGTATTCGACTGACTTAATTACCGCAGCAGTTACCGGTTCGGGCGGTTTGGCAGTTGCTGAAATATTAGGGCTTAATTTTGTTCAAGAAGTGGTAGCCGGCAGTAAAGCAATAGAAAGA
>JAAYSI010000135.1 GCA_012524045.1 Peptococcaceae bacterium
ATAATTTCCTTAGCCAATTTTTTGTCGTCGTTTTCTAAAGCCCTTAAAGCAAGCGTAAATATCTCTTTAACTAGCTCTGTGAGTTGTCCTAGGCCTTACATTGCTTGCTCAGAAAAAGAAAGTTTATGTGCTTGAGCATATTCGGCCAGTTCAACAATGTTTTCGGAATGATCTCCCACTCTTTCAATATCAACTATGGCATGTAAGATAGTATGGCTTTTTTTAGACAAAACATCAGTAAGATTTTTCCCGGAAATAGCTCGTACAACATAGGATTCTATATCAACCTTCAATTTATCCACCAATTCTTCATTCAATTTAGCCTTTGTTCTATTTTCCTCTTCCCTTGTACTAAAAAATTCTACTGAGTTTTGCAAAACTTCGAAAGCTATATTACCCATTCTAACCAATTCATGTTTAGCATTGGCTAAAGCTACAGGCAGATTGTTTAAGAGTCTGGGCTCAAGATAGTGAGGACTCAAATCTATCTCATCTTCCTTAGCTGGAATGAGCTTACTTACAACCGTAGCTAAAATGGCTACAAAGGGAATTAGAATTATAGTATTTAAGATATTAAAGACCCCATGGTATTGTGCTATTTTCATCATTGGATTAATTGTATCCCAATTTCCTTGAACTCCCGGCAGCACAAAAAAGATAGCATTAGTAAACAATTCAACAATAATAGGCAGAACACCAATTATGAATAAAGGTAGGAAAATAACAGTTCCTATCACGTTAAAAAATAAATGAGACAGCGCCGCTCGACGAGCCGCCACAGTCGTTCCTATACTTGCCAGCAAAGCCGTCATACAAGTTCCTATGTTCATTCCAAAAAGCATAGGCACAGCTTGGCTTATACTGACCAAATGCTGATTCGCCAATCCTTGAAGAATACCGATTGTCGCACTGCTGCTTTGAACAATACCGGTAAAAACAGCACCGATTGCTACTCCTAAAAATGCGTTGTTTTCGACATTTAACATTAAATTATAAAAAATAGGCGAAGATCTTAAAGGCTGCATCCCTTGTCCCATTATATCCATACCATAAAATAAAAGACCAAAGCCAAATATTACTTGACCGATATAATTTACTTTCTTATTTTTGGCGAAGAAAATAAGAAATACTCCGATAGCTATTATGGGCAAGGCATAATCTTTTAGGTTAAACCCTATGAGATAGGCGGTAATAGTTGTTCCGACATTTGCTCCCATTATCACCCCGATAGCTTGTCTTAGCGTTAACAAGCCGGCATTGACCAATCCTATGGCAATAACTGTAGTACCGCTGCTGCTTTGTATTAGCGCCGTGACTAAAGCCCCGGTTAAAGCTCCTCTTAACGGTGTGCTGGTTCCTTTCTCCAAAATAACACGCAGTCTGTCGCCTGCAACCGTTTGAAGACCGTCAGACATAGCTTTAATACCATATAAAAATAAACCTAGGCCACCAAAAAAAGCAAACAATATGACAGCAATATCCATTATATCCCTCTGTTCTAAAATTATCTGCTTAAAAATACTTCAATAATATTATCATACAAAAGGAAAATAATAAACATTTTATAAAGAATATTAATGAACATATTCAAAATAAACATAGAGAGTGGGTGCTTTTGTTTTGCAGAGTAACTTATTTTTGTATATAGCTTATGCCAAGAGTTTTTTCCCCACAGTGGGTAGAAATCACACAGCCGGCTTTAGTCATGACAATTTCCACCCCGGGCAACTCCTGCTGTAGTTTAGTTTTTACATACTCTGCTTCATCATCATTACCGCACGAATTATTAATAAAAATCCGATCAAAAGCTATATTTTCTTTGTTCTTTATTACCTTGGCAATCATCTTATCTAATGCTCTTTTCTTATCGCCGCGAACTTTATCCGCAACATATAAACTACCATTTTGTACTCCAATTATAGGCTTAATCCGCAGCAGAGAACCAAAAAAATTTTCTACTGCATTACACCGCCCGCCTTTATAAAGATATTCTAAAGTATCAATTACAAAATTAACTCTAACTTTGGGTACTAAAGCCTTTATTGTTTTAGCTATTTCTTCCGCAGGCCTTCCGCCAATAGCAGCCTCCCCGGCCACTGTAACCAGTGAGCTTATACCGGTAGTAATATTTCCTGAATCTATAATCCAAATCCGGTTTTGAGGAAACTCAGACGCAGCAACTAAAGCATTCTGATAAGTCGAGGACATCTTGGTAGAAATGGTAATTACTATAATATCGTATCCTTGATCAAGATATTTTTGAAAACACATGCTAAAATCAAAAGGTGAAGGGGCAGCTGATTTTGGTAAGATACCTTTTTCCTTCACTTTCTGAAACAATTGTTCAGGGACAATATCCACCCCATCCCGGTAACTCTCTTCATCAAACTCTACATATAAAGGTACTATTGCAATATCATATTTTTCCATAATATCCTCTGTTAAATCACATGTGCTGTCAACGATTATTTTGACTTTTGCCATCTCTTATCCCCCTAATAGTATTTCTCTTCTTAGTAGTACGCTCCTTATCTTACCATAAGCTCTTAATTATTAAATACACAAAAATTAGTATTTTATTTACAATACGCATTACAGAAATAATTGTGCAAGCTTAAAAAGTTGTAACCGCTACTTATCCTGATAGTAGATTTATTAAAATTATGCCTATATATTAGGGGTATAAAAGTTACCGACTAACATATATCCATGAAGCAAAAAATTTTCCTATTAGCTATTTTCCCGTTTCACGATTCTGCTGATCGACATCTTCTAAGCCTCTTAATATTTTTTCGGCAATAGTATTATTGCCTGCTATCAATGACACTCCTCTTTTCTGATTTAACAAGATTACTTTCCCTCCCGCCTCTTGAACAAGCAAAATTCCAGCAGCTACATCCCATAAACTCAAATTTAATTCCCAGTATCCATCAACAATACCCGCTGCCACATTAGCCAAATCGTAAGCAGCAGAGCCTAAACGTCTTATGGCCCTAGCTCTTGGCACAAAATAGGAAAAATAATTTGTGTTGTTATCGGTGGTTTGGGCTTGATCATATGGAAAGCCGGTCGCTAATAAGCATTCTTTCATTCTAGTTTTAGTCCCAACCTCAATTTTTTCTCCATTAAGGTAAGCTTTTTGTCCCCGAACAGCTTCAAAGAGTAGATCAAGCATGGGAAGATATATAACTCCAAGCTCAGTTTCTCCTTTATACTGAAGTGCTACCGAAATAGCATAGATCGGCAAACCCTGAGCATAATTTGTTGTCCCATCCAAAGGATCTATTATCCACCTAAAATCTGAACCCCGGTATTCATTTTCACCTGATTCTTCCGATAAAATACTATGTCCCGGATATTTCTTAGAAATTGCTTCAATAAAAAATTCTTCAGATATTTTGTCAATTTCGGTTACAAGATCTACTTCCGAGGACTTTGTTTCAATAAGGAGACTTTTTCTTCGGAAATTTTTCTTTTGCAATGCACCCACTTCTTGTACCCACATCTTTACATCTTCTAAAATTGCATTAATATCAGGCATTCAGTTAGATACCCCCTTAACTAACAAATATTCAATATTCAACATTTTACATCATACTATTTATCAGCTATTATAACAAAAGCCCGTCGCCATATACATTTTCCAATATTAAAAGCTTGATCCATATAGTCCTTC
>JAAYSI010000136.1 GCA_012524045.1 Peptococcaceae bacterium
CATACAGAACCGGCTGAAAAAGAGCTTACCCTTCAGCCCCTTACCCCGCTGAAACCTCATTTTTGGCCGGGTACCCTGCAGCTTGCTTTTGTCCCGGGTGGAGTAGAGGCTGAAGCGGAATATGGGAAGGTAAGCCTAGATAATTTTGTATTTCCGTCTGTGCGGGCTTATCTGGAGCAAAAACCGGAATTAAGGATTGAGGCAGTCGGTCAGATCTTTGACCAGAAGAAATGATAAAGAATTTCCAGAAGGTTTTTAGCGGAAACATTTAGAACTTAAGAAAAGCTGATATGTTTTGCGAGGAGTGTAAAATAAATGAACAGTTCGAACAAAAAGGAAACCCTAATCGATTTTCCGAGAGGTATTCCGGGCTTTGAAGAATATAAGACCTTTAAGCTTATAGAGGATGAAGAAGACTCGCTGTTGGCTAACCTGATAGCTGCCGAGGATGGGCAAGCAGGCTTTATCCTTTTTCGTATTCAATTATACCTTGCGGATTACCTGGTTAAGATCGAATTTGCTGAAGAGGAAGCTAGCCTTTTGGAAATCAGGCCAACCGATACCCCCGAAGTATGGACCATTCTTACGCTCTGTCAGAGCGATTTAAGTAAGACCACGGCTAATTTGCGGGCACCGGTCATAATTAACCGCAGGACGCGCAAAGGTGCTCAATTTGTTTTAAATGACGATAGCTATTCGTCAAGATATCCTTTATTTGCTGATTTGGCGGCCTCTAGCGACCAATGCAGTGCAAAACTGCCGGAAAGGGGCTGAGCTTTATGTTGGTTCTAGCTAGGAAGATTGATGAAAAAATAAAGATTGGCGATGACATTGAAATTACAATTCTAGGTATTACAGGAGACACAGTGCGCATAGGAATTGAAGCTCCTCGCCATGTCCGGATTTTACGGAACGAAGTCTACGAAGATATTGTCAAACAGAATAAAGAAGCCTTCAGACAAATCGAGATTCCGCAGGAACTTCAGAAAATCTTGAATAGTAAAAAACCGGGACAACAAGAATAGAATGAACGTTCTTTAATTATTAGAAGAGATATTAAAAGATACTTACGCATTATTTTGTATGCTAGTTAAAAAACAAAATAATAAGACAGCTAAAAATAAGAGTAAATAGCTTTAATAAAGAGAAAAAAGGATGTATTCCCCGATATTTTACTATTTTGGGATTAAAATATATCCAGACTGTTACGATACTTCAGGTAAATGGGTCCTTTGATTACCGGCCAAAGGATTCAAAATAAATTAAGTTTCACATGGATGTGAAACGGAAGTATTCATGGAGGGATAATCATGATTGTAAACACCAACATTTCGAGCTTAAATGCTCAGCGCAACCTGTATGGCACTCAGAACGCCATGCAAAAATCCTTGGAGAAACTCTCCTCGGGTTACAGAATCAACAAAGCTGCCGATGACGCAGCAGGTCTGGCCATCACCGAAAAAATGACCGGTCAGGTAAACGGTTTGAACCAAGCAATTCGTAATGCTCAAAGCGCCATTTCTCTGATTCAGACTGCTGAAGGTGCTCTAAGCGAGTCCCACAGCATTCTGCAAAGAATGAGAGAACTGGCCACTCAAGCTGCCAGTGATACCAACACCAATGATGACAGAGCAAAAATCCAGGCTGAAATAGACCAACTGGCAGAAGAACTTTCCAGAATATCCAACACCACCGAATTTAACACTCAGAACCTGCTTGCCGGAGGATTAAGAAATACCTACCATATCGGCGCAAATTCCGGGCAAAATGTAACTATGAATATTAATGCAATGGATGCGACTACTTTAAATGTCACCCGTGACGTTAAAGTTGCCAAAATGGGCGACAATGGAGCAGGGATTTCCAAAGTAGAAGCGGATTTGGGAGTAGTTAATAAACTTGCTGACGGAAAATATCAGGTTAAAGTAGATGTTATTGAAGCCGGACAAGTTTCTACCAGTGCCAGTGACGGTGTAACAGTGGGATCTGGTTTTGCAACAGGCGAGCTCACTGCAGATACCAATTTGACATTCACTTATAGCGTGGACGGTACACCGGCTACGGTATCCGGCACCACAGATCTGGCAGCTATGGGCATTTTAGATAATACTACTGCGGATGCGACCATTGTAATTACTATTGACGGTACGAATTATACCTTAACAGAAGGAACTCAATTTGATACCGGAGCTAGTGCATCCGACTTATTAACTGCAATTCAAACTGCCATTGGCGAAAATGGTACAGCCGAGTTGGTTGATAACAAGCTAGTCATCACTAGTGCTTCGACAGGATCTACTTCCTCGGTTTCGGTTACCATTAAAGATGGTACAGATACTGGTGACGCAACCATAATTGCAGAGGCTCTTGGGATAGCCAGTGGTACCAGTGCTACGGGAGATGACCAACCCGGTTGGGTAGTAACCGATGCGGAAGGAACA
>JAAYSI010000137.1 GCA_012524045.1 Peptococcaceae bacterium
ATCATAATGGGATTATTCCAAGATCTAAAAGAAGACATTCAAACCGTATTTGAAAGAGATCCTGCCGCTAAAAGCACTATCGAAGTATTATTATGTTACCCAGGTTTGCATTGTATTATAATGCATCGTTTTGCCCATTATTTTTATAAAAAGAAAAGATTTTTATTAGCAAGAATACTTTCTCATATAAATAGATTCCTTACAGTTATAGAAATTCATCCTGGTGCCAAAATCGGCCGCCGGGTTTTTATTGACCACGGCCATGGAACTGTCATAGGAGAAACTGCGGAAGTAGGCGATGATGTTACCATTTATCAAGGAGTAACCTTAGGAGGTACGGGTAAAGAAAAAGGCAAACGCCACCCTACCATTCACAATAATGTAGTCATAAGTACCGATGCCCAAGTGCTTGGCGCAATTGTAATCGGCGAAAATTCTAAAATAGGCGCAGGTTCGGTGGTCTTACACGATGTTCCTCCTAATTGTACAGTTGTCGGTATACCGGGTAGAGTTAAAGTGCGCAAAGACCCAGTTAAAGGGATTGATTTAGAACATAATAAACTATCTGACCCAATGGCCGAAGTTATAAATGAGCTCCAACAGCGTATTAGTAAACTAGAAGAAATTATAGCTAAGAATAATGAATTCTTCCAAGCAGAACAAAACATCAAGGAAAACAGTAACAAAAATAAAGCAAATGGTGACTAAATTTTTTGGTACTGCATAACAAGGCCTTCAATGATTTTGCCTGCAGGTAATATCTCCGTAATTTTTTCAATATATTCACCGGCAAAAATCAAACCTTCTTTTAAGTCACCCTGCTGGGCGTTATTAAGCGCTTGCATAATACAGAAATTTCTCTTGCATTTTTTTAAACAACTCTCACAAGCTAGTGGGGGTTTTACTTTTCCTGCTAAAATCTTTTCGGTAAATTCATTTTTTAGAGCCCGACCCGGTAGACCAACAGGGCTGGGAACGAGCACAATATCTTCCTTTTTGGCTTTGAGATAGTAATCTTTAAGCGCAGGTGCACCGTTGGCTTCTTCACTGGCCGCGAAGCGAATTCCCATCTGAACACCGTCAGCCCCAAGCTCAAAAGCTTGTCGCATGTCATAAACATCTATTATGCCCCCGGCGGCAATAACAGGTATAGATATAACCTCCTTTATTTTAGGTAGGATTTCTCGCAGCGAGTATTCCGTAGCGAGATGCCCTCCGGCCTCTCTTCCTTCTGCAACCACAGCAGAAGCTCCCAGATTTTGGGCTATTTTAGCCAATTTGGGGCTTGCCACAATTGAGACAAAGGGAGTCTTGGCCTCTTCACACCAGCGAAAAATTTCCCGGGAAAACCCTGCACCTTGAACAATTAAATCTATCTTTTCTTCCAGAGCTGTAAATACTAATTCCTTAAAACGGCTTACAGCAAACATAATATTAATGCCTATAATTCCCCGGGACTTCTGGCGAGCCAGCCTTATTTCCTGACGTAATTCCTCTGTTCCCATGCCCGAAGCCGCAATAAGGCCGATACCCCCAGCATTGGCTACCGCCGCAGCCAAATTATTGGTGGATAACCGAACCGCCATGCCTCCCTGTACAATCGGATACTTAGGTAAAAGCCCTCCTATTTTTAGCTTAGGTAATTGCAAAATTTCTACCCCCAAATCTAAAACTAATATTTAATAAAAATAATATAACCATTTACTTTGATTATCAAACTAATGTTTAAATTCTACTCTTTTTTAGGGGCTTGTTCAAGGGCTACATACAAAATTGTGTATCATTCTTTCCGTTTTTACAAACACTAAATTGAAAGATGTTGGGGAGGGTTTTGAAAATGCATACCATGTGGAAAGGCTCCATTAGCTTCGGCCTGGTTAATATTCCAATTAAAATGTTCACTGCTACCGAAAACAAAGATCTTAAATTTAGATATTTACACAAAGTGTGTCATACACCGCTTAAGTATCAAAAAGTTTGCCCTACATGTGAAAAAGAAGTAAGTGAGAACGAGATTGTTCGAGGCTATGAGTACGAAACAGGACGTTTCATCATTTTAGACGAGAAAGAAATAGATGCTCTTAAATCGGAAATAGACAATAGGTCAATCGAAATTCTCGACTTTGTAAACCTTTCGGAAATAGACCCCATTTATTTTGACAAATCATATTATCTCTCTCCACAAGACAATGGCAGCAAAGCTTATACTTTGTTACGTCAAGCTATGAATGATACCGGTAAGATAGCAATTGCCAAAATGACCATTCGAAACAAACAAACCCTCGCAGCTCTTAGGGTATATCAGAATGTATTGGTACTGGAAACAATATTCTACCCGGATGAAGTTCGGTCTATAAATCAAATTCCGGGACTACCGGAAAAGGACCTAGCTAATGAGAAAGAGTTGGATATTGCTAAAAAATTAATTGAAAATCTTACTGCTCCTTTCGAGCCCGAAAAATACAAAGACGATTACCGAGAAGCTTTATTAAAAATAATCGAGCAAAAAATTCAAGGCAAAGAAATAGAAGTCGCCCCGGAAGCTCCTCAACGCAATGTTATTGACCTTATGGAGGCTTTACAAGCCAGCCTTAAAGAAACTAAAAAGAAAACACCTAAAACCAAAACAAAAACGAGTAAAAAAGAAAAACAAACTACTGCCATCTAACCTTACAGCAATCCATAATTTTCGGCACATGCGGCTCGAAAGTTTATATACATATTAACAATTTTTATGTAAAAACTTAAAAGAGACATGTAAAAAGCCCTCGGGCACAATCATTTGGCGATGGAGGTAGACTTATGACTGAAACTATTCTAGAAAAGACTGAAGGCAGAGTGAGTTATCATGATTCAGTCGAACAAATGCTCAGCCGAATTAGAGCGGACGGACTGTCCAATGTCTTTGATCGATGGCAGCAGCAAGAAAAAATCAGGTGCAAATTTTGTCTACAGGGATTAAGCTGTCAACTCTGCTCCCAAGGCCCTTGCCGTTTGACCGAAAAAGAGGGCCAGGATAAAGGAGTTTGCGGTATTGGTCCTGATGCTATGGCTATGCGTAATTTTTTACTCAAAAATATCATGGGGGCAGGAACATATAGCCATCATGCCTATGAAGCTTATAGAACACTTAGAGCAACCGGTCAGGGAAAAACCCCTTTTAAAATTACCGATATCAACAAACTTAAATGGTTCTGCGAACTAGTCGGAATTAATCCGGAGCAGGATATCAATCAAATGGCAGTCCAACTTGCAGACTTCCTTGAAGCCGAGATGAGTAAGGACCCCAGTGAACCTAGTAAATTAGTTGAAGTGTTCGCCCCCAAAAAACGCCTAGCTGTTTGGAAAGAGCTAAATATTTACCCCAGTGGCGTTGTGCATGAAGAGCAAAACTGCGTCGCCAGTTGTCTAACCAATGTGGACGGTGACTATGTTTCCTTAGCAAAAAAGGCCATGCGCCTAGGTCTTTCTACAATCTACACTGCTCAGATCGGTTTGGAAATGGTTCAAGATATTCTCTTTGGAACCCCTGAGCCCCATGAAGTTAATGTTGATCTGGGTATCATGGATCCTGACTACGTAAACATTGTCTTTAACGGCCACCAACCTTGGATCGGCGTAGCTACCATTCAAAAAGCTCGGAGCGCTGAAGTTCAACAAAAAGCCAGAGCTGCCGGTGCCAAAGGACTGAGAGTTGTGGGGTCGATAGAAACCGGACAGGAACTGTTGCAAAGATTTGGGATTGACGATGTGTTTTGCGGTTTAATGGGTAACTGGTTAGCCATTGAGGCTCTACTGGCAACAGGGACAGTCGATGTTTTGGCAATGGAGGAAAATTGCTCACCCCCTGCCATAGATATGTACGCCGAAAAATATCAGATTACTTTAGTTGCTGTCAGCACAATAATCAATATACCTGGGTTACAGCACCTTCTCCCCTACAATCCTGCTGAAGCGGACAGTATAGCGGACAGATTGATTGAGTTAGGAATAGATAACTTTCAAAAAAGGCGTTCACAGATCACCCCAAAAATCCCAAACAAAATCCAAAAAGCTATCGCCGGCTTTTCAACCGAAGCTGTCCTAAAAGCCTTAGGCAATAAACTTGATCCTCTCGTTGAAGTCCTGACCGCTGGAAAAATAAAAGGAGTCGTGGCCTTAGTTAATTGTACCACGCTGCGTAACGGACCCCATGATTGGAATACGGTAAACTTAACCAAAGAATTAATAAAGAGAGATATCTTAGTAGTAAGCGCTGGATGCGGTAATCACGGATTGGAAGTCGCAGGGCTTTGTAATCTTGAAGCCGTTGAACAGGCGGGTGAAGGTCTAAAAGAAATATGCAAAGCGCTTGGCATTCCGCCGGTATTAAGTTTTGGCACCTGCACTGATACAGGTAGAATTTCCATGTTAGTTACAGCTCTAGCTAATCATCTCGATCTGGATATTCCCGAACTTCCTATAGCTGTAACCGCTCCCGAATGGATGGAACAAAAAGCAACGATAGACGGAATCTTTGCTCTGGCCTATGGAACCTACACCCACCTCTCCCCCACACCTTTCGTTACCGGCGCACCCAAGTTAGTCAAATTACTTACTGAAGAGGTGGAAAAACTTACCGGAGGAAAAATTGCTTTAGGTGATGATCCTCAGCAGGTTGCTGAAGACATTGAAAAACATATAATAGCTAAGCGTCAGGCCCTGGGATTAAAATAGGATAACATTGAAATAGGATAGCATTAAAATGGAATAGAACAAAATCAGAGCTGTTCCAAAATAACGGAAACAGCTCTGATTTCTTTATCTTTCAATTCTAGCAATTATTTACACAATAGTGTTTATCCCTTTTTATCTCTCATTTATATGGATCATTCCCTGATCGAAAATCAACTTAATATGGTCATCATCTAGGGAGTAATATACGACCTTACCTTCTTTACGATTTTTTACTAAACGAGCTTGTTTTAACAGCCGCAACTGATGGGAAATAGCCGATGGGGTCATGTTCAATAGAAAAGCTATATCACAAACACACATCTCAGCCTCGGACAATGCCCACAAAATTCTTATTCTCGTAGTATCACCAAACAACTTAAACAGTTCAGCAAGGTCAAAAAGATTATCTTCATCCGGCATAAGATTTTTAACTTTTTCCACTATTTCATGATGGATAACCGGAGTGTCACAGTAGATTTTTTTCTCTTGATCCTTTGACACTGATATCCCCTCCTTTTTAGCTAAAACATCCAGCTAAAGTAACAATTAAACAAAATGCATTGTATTATAATTGCTATGTATAATAAAAGATTAAAACTATGCCCATATAAGATTAAGATATATTTTTCCTACTCAAGCCATAAATTGAAAATATAAGATTTTAAGCCTTGGGTCCAAGGGTTTATTGAAGGTGACATGTATGAAAGCTTGTTCTAAGCGAAGGATAATAGTCATCCTTACAGTTCTAATAAGCATAGTTTTATTCAGTATTATACTTGGAAACAAAAGATTAACCACTATACCAACCTACGTAATCAATGATCCTATATATGATGCAACAATGAAAAGAGATGTCTTATGTCTTATGTTAGCTTATCCAGAATATATAAAAGATTTGGAAATAACGGCCGAAGGTAAAGTCTTCGTAATTTTAAAGTCAGGCAAAAAGCTTCTCTATGATGATAGAAAGGAAAAAAACACCTGGCAGAAATCTGGAAATCCGGATATTCAAGATATGTTTGAACAAATCTATCCACTTAATGAAATCAATGAGCTTCTACCTAACTACTATAACCCCGGAATAGTAAGAATTTATCCATTGCTCCATGAAGTTTACGGTAAAAACAAAAAGACGATTTTAGAAAACTTAGTTAAAGTCAGTATAGGCTATCGATTTGTAGAATTCAACCAAAACAACGGAGCCGCCGATGCTTTAAAGTCTGTGATTAAAGAACTTTTACCATTGACCCGCCAAAGCCATAAAATCTATGCTGCCTGTTTTCCGAGCAGTGGAACCTTCAATTACAGATTAATCGGCGGTACTAATAGGCTTAGTGCTCACGCTTTCGGAATCGCAATCGACCTTAATAACAATAAGTATGATTATTGGCGCTATGCTACCCGCGATGAGGGTCAGAAAAGGCTTGAATCTTACCCCCAAGAAGTAGTTCGGGTTTTCGAAAAATATGGCTTTATCTGGGGAGGAAAATGGGGAAATTTCGATATTATGCATTATGAATACCGGCCGGAAATAATTTTAAAAGCCCTTTATTTTTCCGATCAGCCCATTCCGGGGCTTCCGTGGTACGATGGTCTGCAAGATAATTCTCAAGCTATGGAGTATGTATGGTTCATTGAACAAAAACTTAAAAGTAACTAAAAAATTACTTGTCATCTCTTGTGAAATAAATTATAATAATTTTACATATGAATATCTGTTCAAGTAATCAAATAAATACTAAAATATAAATTAGTTACTAAACCTTTTAAATAAACAAAAACTAAAATAATATAATTTTGCAAAAGAGGAGGACAAACAGGTGAAAAAAACTTTTAGACTTCAAGGTTTAGAATGTGCCAACTGTGCAGCTAAAATGGAAAATGCTATTATCAAGTTAAAGGGAGTTAAGACAGCTACCATCAACTTCTTGACTACTAAAATGGTAATCGAAGCAGAGGATGATAGAATGGATGAAATTATAGAATCCGCCGAAAAAATAATTAAAAAATACGAACCAAGCGTTGTTATCAAGAAAGCCTAGAGGAGTTCAAAATATATGAGAAAGCAGCTTTGGCGGATTATTGCCAGCGGTCTTATCTTTGCTGGCGCCATAATCCTAGGCTTTTATAATGGGCAATTGGTAAACAAATTTTGGGTGCCTGCCCTTTTTATTTCAAGTTATATTATTGTCGGCGGGGATATTGTTTTAAAAGCAGTTAAAAATATATTTAAGGGTCAGGTTTTTGATGAAAATTTTTTAATGAGCATTGCGACTATCGGGGCTATTTTAATCCAGGAATATCCTGAAGCCGTCGCTGTTATGCTTTTTTATCAGATTGGTGAATTGTTTCAAAGTCATGCTGTCAATAAGTCCAGGAAATCCATCGCGGAGTTAATGGATATCCGACCGGATTACGCCAATCTGAAAAAAGGGGAAGAGCTGTTCAAAGTTGAGCCAGACGAAGTAAAAGTAGGCGATCAAATTGTGGTTAAAGTCGGGGAAAAAATCCCTTTAGACGGCACAATAATCGAAGGCAGCTCCACCCTAGATACGTCAGCGCTAACCGGAGAGTTTATCCCCCGCCAGGTAGAAATCGGTTCGCAAATCCTCAGCGGATGTGTAAACTTAAGCGGAGTAATTACGATTCAAGTAACTAAAGGGTTTGAGGAGTCGACGGTCAACAAAATTCTAGATTTGGTTGAAAACGCAAGTAGTAAAAAATCCAAATCAGAAAGATTTATAACTAGATTTGCAAGATACTACACGCCGGTTGTAGTCTTTATTGCTATCGCTCTCGCTTTGATTCCTCCTATGCTAATTAACGGAGCAAGTTTTAGTGTCTGGCTTTATCGCGCTCTCACGTTTTTAGTGGTTTCCTGCCCTTGTGCTTTGGTGGTCTCTATCCCGCTAAGCTTCTTTAGCGGAATAGGCGGTGCTTCCCGTCAAGGGATTCTAGTAAAAGGAAGCAATTATCTGGAAGCGCTGGCACAGACGGAAGTTGTGGTTTTCGACAAGACTGGAACCTTAACTAAAGGGGTCTTTAATGTTCAGAAAATCCATTCTGTCGGAATATCCGAAGGAGAATTGCTGGAACTTGTGGCACATGCTGAAGCTTATTCTAACCACCCTATTTCGCAATCCCTCCAAAAAGCTTACACGGGAACCATAGATAACAGGCGG
>JAAYSI010000138.1 GCA_012524045.1 Peptococcaceae bacterium
GCCGCGAATTGCTCGGTGCAGTCGAAAGTTATATAGATGACCACTATGTAGATACACACCGAGTAAAACGGTGGAAATTGCTTGGTGTAGAACGGCAAGCCATTCTCGAAGCCGATGAGGTTGTTAGTGAGTATAGCGAACCTGCTCCACTGGGTTATTTGGTCGGCAACCTTGATGAACCCTTTTCCCAGATGCTCTTGCGCCTGATTGATGCTAAAGGGATGACGGATGTCGAAGTCTATAAACGGGCCAATCTTGACCGCAGGTTATTTTCCAAAATTAGGAGTAAAAAAGGATATATGCCGAGCAAGCGCACGGCTATTGCCCTTGCCGTGGCACTGGAACTATCCCTCGATGAAACCGTAGATTTCTTGAAACGGGCGGGCTATGCATTGTCTCCCGCTGTTAAGTTCGATGTTATTGTGGAGTACTTTATCGCTAACAGCAAATACGATATTTTCGAGATCAATCAAGTTTTGTTCGAATACGACCAGCCATTGTTAGGATGGTAAGGCTGTATATCTGTGATGACACTGTTTGTGACTCGCTTTGCGATTTTTTTGTTGGTTTTGTCGCTTAAGAAGCGACCAATGACTCTGTCGGAATTGCTATCCTTAATATATCAAATCTTAAGGAGGGCATTTCACGATGAGAAAAGATTTAACAGAATTGGTCTTTATACTAGATAAAAGCGGTTCGATGAGTGGGTTAGAATCTGACACCATTGGTGGATTCAATTCAATGCTTGCAAAGCAGCAGGCATTGGAGGGTGAATGCCGTATCACAACGGTGTTGTTCGATAACAATTATGAAACTCTCCATGATCGCATCGACATCAGAGCAGTTAGTCCGATTACCGAGAAGGAGTATCAGGTTGGGGGCACGACCGCATTGCTTGATGCGATTGGCAGGACAATTCACAAAATCGCCAACGTACAGAGGAACACCGCAGAAGATTACCGCGCTCAAAAAGTAATGTTTGTGATTATCACAGATGGTGAAGAAAACTCCAGTCGAGAATACACAGTACAAATGGTCAAAAGCTTGATAGAGCAGCAAAAAACCAAACACGCGTGGGAGTTTATATTCCTTGGAGCAAACATTGATGCAGTTCTGACTGCCGGACGCCTTGGTATTACCTCTGACAGAGCGATTGATTACCTCGCCGATAGTGAGGGAACGGAACTAAATTTTAAAGTAATGACAAATGTAGCAGCCACGTTCCGCAAGACAGGAAATGTTAACGAGGCTTGCCTTGAAGAAATTCGTGAAGATGTGAGGCGTAGAGGAGCGAGATCACGCTAAACAAGCTTTAAGAGTTTTGCCGATACTTTCGTTTATGACAAGGTTAGCAAAACTATCATATGGCGTTGGAGTCTTATTAATCAAAATCAGGTTTTTCCCTGAGTAGTATCTAATAAGCCCTGCAGCTGGGTATACCGTCAGAGATGTTCCGGCTACAATCAACACTTCTGCATTTTCAATATACCATACGGCTTTATTTAAAATATCCATATCCAAGCTTTCCTCATACATTACGACATCAGGCTTAACAATACCCCCGCAGAGATCGCACTTTGGTACTCCTTCGGATTCCAGTATATAGTTCAGTGTAAAAAATTTACTACACTTCATGCAATAGTTTCTGAAGATAGAGCCATGTAGTTCCAATACCTCTTTACTGCCGGCTTTCTGATGAAGTCCGTCGACATTTTGAGTGATAATCGCCTTAAGCTTACCCATCTGTTCAAGTTTAGCTAATACCAAATGAGCATCATTAGGCTGGGCATCTTTATAAATCAAGCTGTCTTTATAATAATCAAAATAATCCTCGGTATAATTCATGAAATAAGTGAATGACAGCATTTCTTCCGGCGAAATCCCTTTTTTACCTGCAAGTTTGGCAAAAAGCCCACTAGCGCTTCTGAAATCCGGAATATTGCTTTCGGTGGAAACACCTGCACCCCCGAAAAATACAATATTGTCTGACGAGTTAATGATGTCTCGCAATACTGAAATCTTTTCGGACCAATTCATGCAACTCACCTCACGTTAAAAAAATGCATAAGTACACCTTATTTTCCCATCTAGGTAGTATTTTAACGTGGAATGGCTACCCATAAGGATAGCCATTCCACGTGATTAATTATTAAGAGTTTTTACATAATCGCCTATTTTTTTATCCATGTTTCTTATGTGATTCTTAAGCCAATCGATAACCATTTTATTGGCATTAATAATTACCACAATATTACCGCCGGCATCGTTATAATCGTTTTTCAACTTAGCAAGATCATTAATAAAGCTTGCATGTGCTCTCTTTTGAGCCTCGATTTCCGGGTAGTTTATTCTCTGCATATAAGCTTCTTCATCTCTAAAGTGTTGTTTTGTATAGTCATCCAAGAAATCGATTAGTGTATTAATATATTCCTTTGCTCTTTTTTCCTTTCCGGCTTCGAAAAGTTCATTAGCCTTTTCAAACCAAACTTTATGCTGGTCATCAATATGATTAACACCCACCGACAAGTCAGGAGTCCATACCACAGCCATAAAAAGTCCCCCTTTAAATATTCTTATTCTATAGATTCTATAGTTTTTTTAGAATATTTCAATAGTTTTCCAGAAAAATGACGTATTTTATCAATTTGCTTGCTAGAAGCTTCATAGATATAATAGTAATCGTAGCAAAATGCAAAGAGGAGTATTTATGGGAGAAAGAAAACTAGATAGAACCTTAGGTATTAGAACAGTGGGTATAAGAGAATGGAAAAACAGTAAGCAATATAACCGTTACGAAGCAACACCATACAAGGTTTTAGAGCTACTTTGCGAAAATTATAAATTTAGAGATGTTGATAGGGTTGTAGATTTTGGATGCGGTCGGGGCAGAGTGGCCTTCTATTTGCATAATCGTTTCCATATACCGGTTGTAGGAATAGAAGCAAATTACAAAACCTATGAAGAAGCCCTTGAGAACAAGGCACTATATAGACTAAGAGCAGAGCATATTCAGGCACCTATCAAATTGAAATACGGTCTTGCCCAGCATTATAAAATTGATAAGAGAGACAACTGTTTTTACTTTTTTAATCCATTCTCAGTAAAGATATTCAAAAAAGTCGTTTATAATATTTTACGTTCTGTAGAAAAAGACAAGAGAACGGTAGATTTGATTATTTATTATCCGCTACGAGAATATAAAAATTTTCTCAAAAACTGCACACCTTTTACAATTATTAATAAAATTAAAGTGCCTGGCGGAAATGATAAAGAAGACAAAATTATTATATACCGTTTACGAGAAGAGATTTTTAATGAAGATGAATGCGTCAATTTTGGTTAATGTCAAAAACTACCCTGTCAGGGTGTTTATTTTTTATCACCGAGAAAAAATTTGAAATTGGGATCTGGAAGTTTAGAAACAGCGGTCCAATTAAACAGGGATAAGAGCGTAAAATAAACTCCTGGCTTTGCCGCCATTAATCGAGGAAAACGAAAGGAGTGATATTATGACAAACGAACGTGTGTACAAGATGGCATTTTCGAGAGTTTACCCGTTGCTCGTTCAAAAGGCAGAACGTAAAGGGCGTAGCAAATCTGAGGTTGATGCTGTGATATGCTGGCAGACGGGATATGATCAATCTGGTTTGCAAGCACAAATTGACAAAAATGTCGATTATGAAACCTTCTTTAATGAGGCTCCGCAGATAAACTCCAATGCCACGAAAATTAAAGGCGTAATTTGTGGACACCGCGTGGAGGAAATCCAAGAACCTTTAATGCAGAAAATCCGCTGGCTTGACAAACTGGTTGATGAATTGGCAAAAGGTAAACCTTTGGAAAAGGTTTTGAGGAGCTAATGGCCTTTGTTTGATCTGTTCAAAATAGTAAAAAGAGGGGAATGAATATGTATAATTTTGTTTTTCAAAACACAACTAAAATCTATTTTGGAGAAAATCAGTTATGTCGTCTGGGAGAAGAAGTAAAGCAATATGGAACCCGTGTTTTGCTGACCTATGGCGGAGGCTCCATCAAAAAAATAGGCCATTACGATAAAGTAATGGAGGAATTAAATAAGGCAGGGCTTACTGTCTTTGAACTGTCCGGCATTGAGCCCAATCCTCGTCATACCACCGTCAATAAGGGTGCGGAAATCTGCAAAAAGGAAAATATTGATGTGCTTCTCGCCGTCGGAGGCGGCTCTACCATTGACTGCACAAAGGTTATTTCCGCCGCTGCCTTCTATGACGGAGACGGTTGGGATCTGGTGACCCGTAAGGCTCCTATCACCAAAGCGCTGCCTGTTGTAACCATATTGACTCTCTCCGCTACAGGCTCGGAGATGAACGCGACCGCCGTTATCAGCAATTTGGACACCAACGAAAAGCTGGGCATTCACCATCCCCTTTTTCTGCCGAAAGTGTCTTTCCTTGACCCGACCAACACCTATTCGGTAAGCCCATACCAGACGGCTTGCGGCGCCGTGGACATAATGTCCCATGTTTTTGACGTATTCTATTTTACGGCAGGCAAGAAAATGGACCTGGTGGACCGTTTTATGGAGAACGTTCTGAAAACCGTAATCAAGTATGCTCCGCTTGCTCTAAAAGAACCGGAAAACTACGAAGCCAGAGCCAACCTGATGTGGGCATCCTCTTGGGCGCTGAACAGATTTCTGGAAACAGGCGTTTCCCAAGTTGCAAGCTGCCATGCGATGGAGCACGAATTGTCTGCTTTTTATGACATTACCCACGGGCTGGGTCTGGCAATTTTGACGCCCCGTTGGATGAAGTACATTTTGGATGAATCCACCGCACCCCAGTTTAAGAAATTCGGCGTCAATGTTTTTGGAATCGACGAATCCCTTTCCGATATGGAAGGGGCCAAGCGGGCTATTGAAGTTTTGAGCGATTTCTTCTTCAAAACCTTGGGTTTGCAAAGCACCCTTACTGCAATCGGCATTGACGATAAAAACTTCAAGCTCATGGCTAAAAAAGCTTGCAAAGGCGATGTGCTGAAAGGATATAAACATTTAACACCGCAGGACGTTGAGAACATCTTCAGGATGTGCTTGTAAAAAAATAAAGCAAAACAGGATAGAACGAAGGCCGTCGGAGCAAGTACCGACGGCTCTCTTTTTATTGTGTCTAAGCCTTTCCGGCACGCTGGATATCCGTCTCCTTATGGAAAGGCTCAAACCGGGGGAAAAGGTTGCCTGTGGGATCAGGGTAAGCGGATACGATTTAGATGCCGGCAGCGTCCTGGCCTATGGGCTCAACGGACCCATCCTGCTCCTGGGCAGTTCCGCCGAGGATCAGGCAAAGGTGATGGAGTACTTGGTATCCAGTCTCGAACCCGGGGGAACAGTCTATATTCTTGGCGGAGC
>JAAYSI010000338.1 GCA_012524045.1 Peptococcaceae bacterium
AAAATCAGCAGCAAATACCCATATATTGTTAGGTTGTATAAACCTAAAGTACCGTTTTAATAGCACCTTGAAAATTTGTATAAAAAGAGACCTAAGCCTCTTTTCAAGATTCATTACAAGAAGCTGCATTGCTATAACAGTTTCAGTTGTTGTTTGTAAACGTGCCATGATTCGGTTAAGGCCGTAAAACCGTTTTCCTTCTCCGAATTTACCTTCAACAGCATTGCGCAAGCTCGAATCCTGGTGTTCCTGGTGATACTGCTGCCTCAACAGTTCCGGATCCTTTACGGGTCTCCCCAAGGGCGGGCCACTGAGCCTGATGTTGTGTTCCTTGCAGTAAGCAATATTATCCCGATTCCGGTAGATCTTGTCGGCTAAAACTGCCTCAGGATAGTGGCCAAATCGTTGCTTGAAGTTTTCTACGGATGCTATTAGGGTAGTACCTTCGTTATAGTTATCAAAGCTCAGATGTTCCATGAAGGCGTAACCGTTTACGATGCTGATGGCAAGCTTGGCACCAAACTCGACAGGGGCGTTTGTTTTCCCGCGAACAATAGGCCTGATAAAAGGCATGTGCAAACTTACTATCCGATCTTCTACCTTGTGCTTTTTGTTCAGGAACATCTCCGACTGTTGACGATAGATCTCACGAGCAACGAGTAGATTTTGATATTGCTTTTTGTTCAAAAGGCCCAGCGGGCTGATTTCAGCCAAACCTTTAATAATGCTGAAATCCCGTTTAATGTACCGGAGTTGCTTCCCGATTGCCTTCCGTATTTTCTTTGCATTCGGCCGTTTGCTCTTTGAGATATTCAGAAAGTCTTTGCGGGCCTTGTTTCGGTAGGTTCTTGGCTTCTTTAGGCTGCCTATATGGGGAGAATGCAAAACGTCTATAATTTCTTCCAAGGCTTCTCTTACATTGTTAAGCAGCCATATATCTGTAGGAAAATGTATGTCGGCAGGAGCACAAGTTGCATCAAGTATCAGTTTCCCCTGGTTGGCTTCAGGTGCATCTGTTTTTATACTATCTGTTTTCCCTGCGGGTGTTCCTTTATCCTGTGGGGGGTCATCGTCAGATTCGTCTTGCTTGGGGTTTGCTATCATCTCGTTTATTTCATTGATGATGTCCTTGCCCAGGCGTTTCCTGAAATGTACCATCATTGACGGATCAAAAGGAGTTTTGTATGTAAAGGCTTCCAGACCGATGAAATACTGCATATACGGGTTTTCAGTTATCTCCTGAACAGTTTCTCTGTCAGACAGGTTTTTCCGATTCTGGATGATTAGCGAGCCAGCCGCTACCCGTACTGAAAGTGCCTCCTGTCCTACATTTATGTCTTTGAAGTTCTTAGCATACCGGCTTTCAAGTGAACCCCAGTCAATTAACTCGGCTAGTTTACACCATTGATTTTCGGGGTTTAGTTTACCGCCGAATGGAAGAAAGAACTCGTGGGGGAGGATAGTTTGTTGAGCTTTGAATTTGTACATAAAATACCTCTTTAAGTGCAAGAATTTTACTACCTGTTTGTTGTTTTCCTTGCACTTATT
>JAAYSI010000139.1 GCA_012524045.1 Peptococcaceae bacterium
ACTGCCCACCAAAAGTTAAATCTAAAAATCTAATGATTGGGGGCACATCAAATGAAGACATCTTCAAGTGCTTGGTTTATTTACTCTCTGTTTTCGGACTTAACCCCAACATTTGACAGAGAGCCTTTTTTTAAGAGATTTACAAGGTTTACAAGGTTTACAAGGTATTTATGTTACTATTACTATTTAGAAGCTTGACATTCTACTACGTCATCTCTTCTAAAATTATCGATTGTCTCGTTCGGCAATGCCTCAAAAGCTTCAAGCTCAACGGAATCCTCCTTTGGGAAACGGCGGATTTCATAGAAAATGAAACAGGCAGTGAATAAAACTGATAAAATATCTGCAATCGGTGCGGTATACCAGACGCCGTAAATACCAAAGAAGTTAGGTAAAATCAGAAGTAAAGGAATAAACAGGAGCACTTGCCTGGACATGCTTAGGATAATTGACTGAACAGGTTTGCCGACCGCTTGGAAGTAGTTGGAACAAATAATCTGGAAGCCAACCAGAGGTATTAGAGCAAAGAAAATTACCAGAGCTTCGGCAGCCATTGCAACCACCGCCGGATCATCCGGACTAAACAATTGAGCCATTTGGTAAGGATACATTAACATAAAGACATAGCCTATAGATGCCATTACTGTCCCGACCAGCACTGCTTTTTTCAGAGTTTCTTTGACTCGCTCATACTGATTGGCGCCGTAATTATAGCCAATAATAGGTTGGGCGCCTTGACTTAAGCCCACTATCGGCATAAATAAAATGGTCCCGATACTCATAATAATCCCTACTGCTGAGATAGCAATGTCACCGCCGTAGGAAAATAGTGTCCTGTTGAGAATTGTTTGCTGGACACTTTGAGCTATATGCATCCCAAAGGGAGCAAAGCCTATGGTCATTGTCATAAAAGTAACCGATAATTTCGGTTTCAGGTATTTAAGCCTGAATTTAAGTTCACTATAACCGAGGATAAAGTAACCCAGAACCCAAAGCATAGTCAAAAACTGACTTAGGATAGTAGCAAATGCAGAGCCCTTTAGTCCCCAGCCTAAGTTGAAAATAAAGACATAGTTAAAAATTATGTTGGTAATTGCAGCAAAAATATTGGTCAACATGGCGATTTTTGGATTGCCCTGGGCTCGGATGAAGTTATTAAAGCCAAAGCTCAAAGCGCCAAATACAGAGCCGAACATGATTATTTGGGTGTAATCATGGGCGTAAGGTAGGACTTCCGCACTTGCGCCGAAAAATATAAGGATTTGTTCGGAATACAGGGTGTAAATAATAGTTAAAATCAGCGGTAAAACAATTAATAGCAGGGCTGCATTCCCTATAATTTGTTCGGCTTCATCTTTCTTATTTTCGCCAAGCCTAATCGAAATTAAGGCGGTTGCCCCAATTCCTATAAGCATGGCAAAAGCAAACATAATAGTCATGATTGGGAAAGCTATGACCGTAGCTGCTATGGCAAGTGTGCCAATCCCATGTCCGACGAAAATCCGGGAGACAATATTATAAAGTGAGTTCACCAACATTCCAACTATAGCCGGCCAGGAAAAGGACCACAATAGTTTACCTATGCTTTCTGTGCCCATACGGGCAGATCTATCTATACTTTTGACCATCTCTAATCACCCTCTACATTCTTTCCATAAAATCAACAACATAGCGTAAGTTTTTAATGAATTCTTGCATTGCCTGGGGTTCAATATCCTTAAAAAAATCATTTAGTTTATTGGCATAGAAGTCTATTGTTTTATCCATTTGTTCTTTGCCTTTAGGGGATAGAGAAATCAAAGCTTTACGACGATCGCCGGGGTCTATCGTTTTAGTTACTAAGTTCCAATCCACCAGTTGGTCTATTAATGAAGTAAGACTTCCTTTTTCAATGTCCAATTTACGGCCTAGCTCAGTGCTTGTTTGTTCATCCTTTTGGTAAAGCACGTTTAGTATTTTTTGATGATTCTTTTTTAAGTAGGGTAAATTCTCCGAGTAGTATTCACAACGAAAACGAAAAATAAATTTTTCGTGAAATAAACCGGCAAAACTAAATAATAAACGATGTAATTCTTTAGCATCTTGGTAATTCATATTTATCCCCTAATCTCTTTATTATTGAAACAAATGATAATAGAAAAAGACATCATAATCTAAATTTATGAGATTTGTTTTAAATAAATTCAGGGAATTATTAGCAAAAAGATTAGAATACGAACTGTTAGAATTCTAATGGATTTAGGCCACTTGAATATTTTAGCCGCATTTTGGCAGTTAGTCAATAGCAAAATGAATTATTTTTATATGTTTTAAAAACTTCCTGTAGGTGAATACTAGAAAGAGAATTCTTTACAGGGGGGACTTAAATGATACATATGAGTGGGCTGTTTATGGTTTTACAGCTCGTTTTTGTGTTGGTTATCGGACTATACTTTTGGAATATGTTAAGGCAGCAGTATTCCAATAGGTCGGCTATAGAAAAAGAATCTCAGAAGCAAAAAGAGAAATTGGAGAATATGCGCAAAATATCCTTAACCGTTCCTTTAGCCGAAAAAACAAGACCTTGTGATATTTCGGAGATTATTGGCCAAAAAGAAGGGATAAAGGCCTTAAGAGCGGCTCTCTGTGGGCCAAATCCTCAACATGTTCTTGTTTACGGCCCGCCGGGAGTTGGAAAAACCGCAGCGGCCAGACTTGTATTGGCGGAGGCCAAAAAAAATCCCTTATCTCCGTTTAAAGAGGATGCCAAATTTATTGAACTAGACGGAGCGACAGCGCGATTTGACGAACGAGGGATTGCCGATCCCTTGATCGGTTCGGTCCATGATCCGATTTATCAAGGAGCCGGAGCAATGGGTATGGCCGGAATCCCCCAGCCTAAGATGGGAGCTGTCACCAAAGCCCATGGAGGGATCCTTTTTATAGATGAGATAGGGGAGTTGCATCCCATTCAGATTAATAAATTATTGAAAGTGCTCGAAGATCGGAAGGTAATCTTGGAGAGTGCTTATTATAGCTCGGAGGATACCAACATTCCGGAACATATTCACGATATATTCCAGAATGGCTTACCTGCGGACTTTCGGATGATTGGAGCAACAACCAGGAGTCCGCTGGAAATCCCGCCGGCTATTCGTTCACGCTGTATGGAAATCTTTTTCCGTTCGCTGTTGCCGGAAGAGATTGCCCAGATTGCGTTGAACTCGGCTCAAAAGGTAAATACGAAGTTGACTGAACAGGCACTGGAAGTTGTTAAAAAATATGCTACAAACGGGAGGGAAGCGGTCAATATTATCCAGTTGGCTGCCGGAGTCGCTCAAAATGAAGGCCGGGAGGAAATCGATCATGAAATTATTGAATGGGTTGTGACCACCGGCCAATATGCCCCAAGGCCGGAGAAAAAGATACCGCCAATTGCGCAAATTGGAGTGGTCAACGGTTTGGCGGTTTATGGAGCTAACCAAGGTATGTTATTAGAGATAGAGGTGACCGCTTATCCTTGTAAGTATCGTAAGGGAGAGCTCTACGTTACCGGAATTGTTGAAGAAGAGGAGTCAGGCGTAGAAGGGAAAAAAGTAAGGCGCAAGAGCATGGCCCGTTCTTCTTTGGAAAATGTTCTAACCGTGTTGCGTCGTCAGCTAAAGATTGAGCCCCGGCATTATGATATCCATGTAAATTTTCCGGGAGGAGTCCCGATAGACGGGCCTTCAGCAGGTATTGCCATGGCAACTGCTGTGTATTCTGCTATAGAAAAACGTAAAGTGGATAATACTGCAGCTATGACCGGGGAATTGTCCATTAGAGGAAAAGTGATGCCGGTCGGAGGAGTGGCTGCTAAGGTCGAGGCAGCTATCCAGGCAGGATGCAAAAGAATATTTATCCCTAAGGAAAACTGGCAAGGACGTTTTGCTCATTTGGAAAAAGGGGTGGAAATCATTGCCGTTGAATATCTGGAAGAAGTATTAAACAAGGTTCTTGAACCTCCTCAGGCAGTTGAAACAGTCGAAATAAACTTGGCAGAAAACCCTGCTTCCTTGCATAAGGTTTTAAAGGGGCTCAAACTTCCGGCCGCTAATTTGCCCCAACCGGGTAAACCATGTTAAAATATCCCATAGACAAGACATTCGAGGGGGAATAGTAAATGCATGAACGAGAAATAGCCATCCTTCCGCTTAGAGGAATCCTTGTCTTTCCTTATATGGTGATCCACCTTGATGTCGGCAGAGAGCGTTCGATTGCCGCTATCGAACAAGCTATGCTTAAAGATCGGCGGATACTTCTATTAGCCCAAAAGGATATGGAAATAGACACACCCAATACCGATGATCTTTATACCGTTGGTACCGTTGCCGATATAAAACAGCTTTTACGCCTTCCGGGCGGGACTTTTAGGGTCCTGGTGGAAGGACTTCATCGTGGAAAAGTATTAGAGTTCTTAACCGAAGAACCATATTTTAAAGCTAGAATTCAACAAATTACCACTACGGAACGAATGACCTCAGAATTAGAAAACATGATTCGGAGCCTTACTCATCAATTTGAGGAATACGCCAGATTGGGCAAAAAAATATCGCCGGAGACTATTGGAACAATCCTGGCGGTTAAAGAGCCTGGCCGTATGGCTGACCTGATAGCTTCCCATCTCAATCTAAAGTTAAACGATAAACAAGCCATATTAGATGCCATAGATTTGCCGGAGCGTTTAGAAAAGATTACCGAACTAATTATGAGGGAAATAGAGATTCTGGAACTTGAACGGCGTATAGGCTTAAGGGTCCGTAAGCAAATGGAAAAGGCTCAGAAAGAGTACTATTTGCGCGAGCAAATCAAAGCAATTCAAAAAGAGCTGGGAGAAAAAGACGATAAACAGGCAGAAATAGAAGAATACAGAGAGCGAATTGAGAAAACCAAACTTAGCAAAGAGGCCAGGGAAAAAGCCTTAAAAGAGCTGGACCGCCTTGAAAAAATGCCGCAGTCCTCAGCGGAAGGGACAGTGGTAAGGACTTATCTGGATTGGATCTTGGCTTTGCCTTGGCAAAAGACCAGCAAGGACAAAATAGACTTAAACGAAGCAGAGAAAATTTTAGATGAAGACCATTACGGCTTGGATAAGGTTAAAGAAAGAATTATTGAATTTCTGTCCATCCGAAAGTTAGCAGCTGATGTCCGTAGTCCGATTCTCTGTTTTATTGGGCCTCCGGGTGTGGGCAAAACATCGCTAGCCCAATCAGTTGCTAGAGCACTTAATCGTAAATTTGTCAGGATGTCACTTGGTGGAGTCAGGGATGAAGCTGAAATCCGCGGCCATCGCCGTACCTATATCGGTGCTCTACCGGGAAGAATAATCCAAGGTATGCGCAAAGCCGGAACCAAGAATCCAGTGTTTTTAATGGATGAAATTGATAAAATGGCCTCGGACTTTAGAGGGGACCCAGCTTCTGCTCTACTGGAAGTTCTCGATCCGGAACAAAACCATAGTTTTTCTGACCATTATTTGGAGATCCCATTTGATTTATCCAAAGTGTTGTTTATCATGACTGCGAACTATAAGGAAAATATTCCCCGTCCTTTATTAGATAGGATGGAAGTGATTAATCTAAGCGGTTATACCGAAGATGAAAAAGTAAATATTGCGCTTCGACATCTGTTGTTGAAACAGATGAAAAATCATGGACTTACCGAAGACCATGTTAGCTTGGAGGAAGAAGCAATATTAAAAATAGTCCGCGGTTATACGAGGGAATCCGGAGTTCGTAATCTGGAAAGAGAAATAGCCAATGTACTACGCAAAGTAGCAGTACAGGTGGTTAAAGGGGATTGGAAGCCTAAGACTCTAACCGGTGAGGATATCGAGGAGTTTTTAGGTGCTCCGCGTTATCATTTTGAGAAAGTCGGTTTAGAACCGGAAATAGGGGCGGCTGTAGGTCTGGCCTATACCGAGGTAGGCGGGGATGTACTAACGATTGAAGTCACTCCACTTCCGGGTAAAGGCAAGCTGATTCTGACCGGCAAACTCGGCGAGGTTATGAAAGAATCGGCTCAGGCCGGCTTGACCTTCGTCCGTGCTCATCACGAGAAATTAGGAATTCGCGAGGATTTTTACGATGACTTAGATTTGCATATTCATGTGCCCGAAGGTGCTGTACCAAAAGACGGACCATCGGCTGGCATTACCATGGCTACTGCTATGGCTTCGGCCATATCGAGACGAGCTGTCCGTCAAGATGTGGCCATGACCGGGGAAATCACGCTACGGGGTAATGTGCTGCCAATTGGCGGAGTTAAGGAGAAAGTGCTAGCCGCCCATAGGGCCGGGATAAAAACTGTAATCTTACCGGAGATGAATCGGAAGAATCTCGAGGATATCCCGGAAGAAGTGCGTAAGGAATTGGATTTCCGCTTTGTTAAAAAAATGGGCGAAGTGATCGATATTGCTCTGCTGCCGTTTTCTGAGGAACAGAAAGGATTCCTACCACAAATGCCGGTCTATAAAGAGTACGATCAACCTGAGAGCCGACCACTATAAGTAGCCGGTGATAAGAAGTGTAAGTGGAAAATAGGATTGTTGCCAAATAAAATGGAACCTACGAATGGACACTCTTAGCAAAGGGTCTATTCTAATAGGTTCCATTTTTGTATAATTAAGTAAAAAGAATGTATAAAAAATGAACTTATTTAACGGTAATATACTTTACTGTAATTCTGCTAAACCTTAATGAAT
>JAAYSI010000013.1 GCA_012524045.1 Peptococcaceae bacterium
CAAAGAATTGAACAAGGAACAGTATTTAGTACCTTATTTTATGTCCAGCCATCCGGGAAGTACATTGGATTCGGCTATTGAGTTGGCCGAGTATATGCGGGATATCCAATACATACCGGAGCAAGTACAAGATTTTTATCCTACTCCAGGCACCTTGTCAACCACTATGTACTACACAGGTTTAGACCCTCTAACCATGGAGCAGGTATATGTTCCGAAAACCAAAACGGAAAAAGCGCTGCAAAGAGCTCTCTTACAATATCGAGACCCCAAAAAATATGATTTGGTCTATGCAGCTCTAATGAAAGCCGGCCGAACCGATCTCATAGGTTACGGTCCGAAGTGTCTAATAAAACCCAGAACTGAAAAATATAAAAATCGGCGCACTTCAAAACAGCAAACCTCGAAGCCACAAACTTTGACCAAAAGTAAGTCTACAGCATTAAAAAATAAAAAGATAAAGAGGACAGTGGCTAAAGGAAAACGAAAGAAGTAGTTTAGTTAGTAATCTAGTTTGGAGGGAAAAATATGGACTTTGCACAGATTTTTCGGGGAATTTCGGCTGGCATATTGGTAACCGATGAAAACTTTAAGGTAATCTGGGCTAACGATTTTGAATATCGTCGTTACAAAAAAGAATTGCTGGGCTTATATGTTGTGGATTGCCACAAAGAAAAAAATCACGCAAAAATCAAGGAGTTTTTAGAAAAGTTTAAAACAGGTGAACTTAAAGAACACACCAAAATAGCTCATGGCATGGTTATCACTTACAGTAGTTATTTTAAAGACGATAAATTTGCCGGAATTGTGCGAACTAGGATCCTGATGCCTAAGACCGGCCCAAATTAGTCGCCAGGGATATTGTGCAATAATAGTAATGCTATTAAATAGGTTAAGGCGAGGCTAAAGATGAGAGTTTTGTATTTTGATTGTTTCAGTGGGATTAGTGGGGACATGGCTCTCGGTGCTCTACTCGACTTAGGAGTAGATAAAGATTATTTACTTGATCAGTTACGAATGCTTGGCCTTGAGCATGAATATGAAGTGAATATTAGCAAGGCTCAACGGAAAGGAATCACAGGGACCAGGTTCGAAGTAAAGTTATTAAACAGGGAAGCTACAGGTGGGGCAGGACATCACGGTCGAACTCTAAAGGATATTCGCAATTTGCTTGAGCAAAGCGGCCTGGCCGGCGGTGTTACAAGTCGCAGCCTAAAAATATTTCAGAAGCTGGCTGAAGCTGAGGCTAAAATCCATGGGACCTCTGTGGAAAAAATTCATTTTCATGAAGTGGGTGCCGTGGATTCTCTGCTTGATATTGTCGGAGTTGCTATTTGTCTGGAGTTTCTGCAAGTAGACCGTATTTTAGCTTCCAGAGTCGAACTGGGCAGTGGCTTTGTGAGTTGCGAACATGGTATCTTACCTGTACCCGCACCTGCAGTGACTGAAATTCTGCGGGGAGTTCCGGTTAAAACGGGTCGAGTGGAATTTGAGACCACCACCCCGACTGGGGCGGCAATCCTTGCGACAAATGTCGATGAGTATACCGATCAATTACATTTTCGGCTTCAGAAGGTTGGCTATGGGGTTGGGCAAAGGGATTTGGAAATACCCAATCTGTTGCGAGTATATTTAGCTGAAGTAGACAATGTTTCAATTGATGCTACTTTAAGGGATGAGGCTTCATCTTTGCGCCGGGAGACTCAATGGATGGTTGAGACCAATATAGATGATATGAATCCGGAATTTTTTCCGTATGTGGAGGAAAAATTACAAGCTGCCGGTGCCCTTGATGTATTTAAAACCCCGATTATTATGAAAAATGGGCGTTCAGCTACCAAACTCAGCGTCTTGGCTACCCAGTACTTGCTAGCTGATATAAAGCAGATTATTTTCCGCGAGACCACAGCTATTGGCTTACGCTGTTACCAGGTGGAAAAAAGCGCATTAGAGAGGAAAGTGGAAATAATCGAAACCAAGTATGGTTCTGTTCCGGTTAAATTCTCTTATTGGCAAGGAGAGCTGTTGAAATATAAACCTGAATACCGGGATTGTCAAAGAATAGCAGAACAGCTGGGGATTCCTTTGCGGGAAATTTATAAAGAGATAGAGTTAAGCGTTGCTAAAAAATAACACAAAGTGTAATATTAAAGATAAAGAAGGATTTATTCTTGGTTAATTTACTTTAAGGAGAGGAGGAAGGCAAAAATGAGCAGTGTTGAGCTTACTTCGCTTAAAGCAAAGCACGATGCCGAAATTCAAAAGCTTACTGAGCAAAGTGGAGTAGATGCCTCAAAATGCTACCAATGTGGCAAATGTAGTGCAGGATGTCCCGTTGCTTTTGCCATGGATTACCCCCCGAGGGCAATAATCCGCTTCCTGCAATTAGGTCTGCTTGATCAGGCGTTACGAAGCAAAACAATTTGGCTTTGTGCCGGCTGCCACACCTGCTCGGTGCGTTGTCCTAAAGAAGTGGATATTGCCACCGTTATGGAAACGCTACGAATCTTGGCGAAGAAGAAAGGTTACATTGGTGACAAGAATATTGATTTATTTCATAATGCCTTTTTGAAATCAGTTGAAAGAAACGGTCGAGTCTATGAAGCAGGTTTGGTTCTCACTCGTAACCTATTTGGTAGACAATTCTTCAGAGATACCGGTCATGGTTTGCCCATGGTTCAAAAAGGGAAAATTTCAATGCTGCCCCATTCAATAAAAGATAACGGTGAAGTTAAGAAAATATTTGAAAATGTTCGGAAGCGGGGTGGCAATGTATGAAGTATGCTTATTATCCTGGTTGTTCTTTAAGTTCTACCGGAATTGAGTATGATATGTCGACCAGAGAAATTGCTAAAGTATTGGGAATTGAATTATGGGAGATTCCAGAGTGGAATTGTTGCGGAGCTTCCAGCGCCCATCTTACGGATCATTTGCTGGCATTGGCTCTGCCTGCGCGCAATTTGGCCATAGCTGAAGAAGCGGGACTGGATGTCGCAATTCCGTGTGCTGCCTGCTATGCCAGAAGCAAAGCTACCGAAGTGGCCGTGAATGAATCGGAAGAAATGAAAAAAACCATTCAAGAAGTAATTGAAAGAAAGTATGAGGGAAAAAGCAAAGCACGCGCCTTACTGGAAATTATCGGTGAGAGTGTTCAAGGCGACCATATTAAAGAAAGAATTCACATTCTCTTAACAGGCTTGAAAGCGGCGTGCTATTACGGTTGTTTGTTGGTACGTCCGGCAAGTACTGCCTTTGACGATCCGGAGGACCCGCAATCAATGGACCAACTTTTACATCTTTTTGGCGCAGAAACAGTGGATTGGTCGTATAAGACTGAATGCTGTGGCGCGTCTCATGAAACAAGTGCTAAACCTGAGATTGGTATATCTATTTTGCAGAAAATATTCATAGCGGCTCAAAATGCCGGTGCCAATTGTTTAGTGACCGCTTGCCCGCTATGTATGAATAATTTGGATATGAGACAGATTGAGGTTGAAAAATATTTCAGCACTAAATATAATCTGCCGGTCTTTTATTTCACGGAACTAGTAGGCTTGGCGCTAGGAATTGAGCCTAGCAAACTAGGTCTAAATAAGCACTTTGTCGACGCTATGCCTTTGGTTCAAGAAGTATTGAATCGTAAGGGGGGAGAACAGGCATGAAAAGAGTAGGTGTTTTTGTTTGCCACTGCGGCACAAATATTAGCGGCACGGTAGATTGCGCGCAAGTGGCTGAAGCAGCTAAAGATTTTCCCAATGTGGAATATTCCATTGATTATAAATACATGTGTTCGGAACCCGGCCAAGAAATGATTAAGAAAGCCATTGAAGAACATAAGCTCAACCGGATAGTTGTCGCCTCCTGTTCGCCCAGGATGCATGAACCAACTTTCCAGAACTGTGTGGAAAGAGCAGGGCTAAATCCCTATTATGTAGAAATGGCCAATATCAGGGAGCATTGTTCCTGGGTTCATCCTAATGAGAAAGAAGGGGCTACGGAAAAGGCCATTGATTTAGTTAGAATGGCAGTGGCCAAAGCGGTTAGGAATCAACCGTTGCAAAAAACAACCATTCCAGTGACCGACAGAGCTTTAGTCATAGGCGGAGGAATAGCAGGAATTCAGGCTGCCCTTGATTTAGCCAATGCCGGCCATGTAGTGGATATTGTAGAAAGAGAGCCCTCGATTGGAGGCAAAATGGCTCAGATCGATAAGACTTTTCCGACTTTGGACTGCTCAGCCTGTATTTTGACTCCTAAAATGGTGGATGCTGCCGCTCATCCCAATATTAATTTATTGACTTATTCCGAGATAGAAAAAGTTGACGGCTTTGTGGGCAATTTTGATGTAACGATTAGGCAAAAAGCACGGTCGATAAAGATGGATGTCTGTACCGGTTGTGGGATATGTATGGAAAAATGTCCCGTTAAAGTGGATAGCGAGTTCGAACTCGGACTTGCTAAACGTCGGGCTATTTACACTCCTTTCCCGCAGGCCATACCAAATAAACCGGTAATTGATAGAGAACATTGTACCTATTTTCTCAGAGGGAAATGCGGTATTTGTTCCAAACTCTGTCCGGCCGGAGCTGTTGACTATACGCAGCAAGACGAATTGCTCACCAGAAGGTACGGAGCTATTATTGTAGCGACCGGTTTTGAGCTTTTTGACTATTCGGTTTACGGTGAGTATGGCTACGGCAAATATCCTGATGTAATTACCGGTCTTCAGTTTGAAAGGCTGATTAATGCTTCGGGGCCAACCATGGGTAAGCTTCAAAGGCCCTCAGATAAAAAAGAACCAAAAAATATTGTAATAATTAACTGTGTAGGTTCCAGGGATGAGGCCAAAGGTAAAAGTTATTGCTCGCGAACCTGTTGTATGTATTCGGCTAAACATGCCAGCCTGATTCGCGATAAAATTAAAGACTCCAATGTCTATGTCTTCTATATGGATATGAGAACTCCGGGTAAAGGTTATGAAGAGTTTTATGACCGTAGTAGAGAACAGTACGGTACCCAATATATCCGAGGCAGGGTTTCCAAAATCTATCCGCTAAACGATAAATTGATTGTGCGCGGAGAGGATACTTTATTATCTCAGCCGGTTGAAGTTGAGGCCGACTTGGTTATTTTGGCTACAGCAATGGTGGCCCAGCCGGATGCGGATAAACTCGCCCAAAAAATTGGGATCGGCTATGACAAAGATAATTTTTACACCGAAGCCCATCCGAAATTGGCCCCGGTGGAGACTCATACTCAAGGCGTTTATTTAGCCGGAGCCTGCCAAGGCCCCAAAGATATTCCGGACTCCGTAGCCCAAGCCAGTGCGGCGGCGGCTAAAGCCTGTGGTTTACTCTCTAAACCTGAAATTTTAACTGAACCGATTGTTACGGAAGTAGATGAAAAAACTTGTGCCGGCTGTGGAACATGCCTATTGATTTGCCCGTATAAAGCAATTGATTTGAAAACTTTAACCGAACGAATTGCCGGTGAGATTGTAGAGCGAAAAGTAGCCACGGTCAATGAAGGGCTGTGCCAAGGTTGCGGAGCATGTACGGTGGCTTGTCGTTCCGGTTCAATTTATCTGAAACATTACACCGATGAACAAATTCTGGCGGAGGTGAATGCTCTATGTCTGTAAATGAGGCCCTTGACCAAAAAACTCCGACTGAAAATCTGGAAAACTGGCAGCCCAAAATCTTAGTTTTTGCCTGTAATTGGTGCACTTATGCCGGGGCAGATCTTACTGGCTTGAGCCGACTTCAGTATCCTGCTACAGTGCGTATATTGCGGGTTCCTTGCTCCGGCAGGGTTAATCCTCAATTTGTCATAAAAGCTTTCCAAAAGGGAGTGGATGCAGTCCTGGTCTGCGGCTGCCATCCTGGTGATTGTCACTATACCACCGGTAATTATTTTACTAGACGGAGATTCCTTTTAATGAGAAGACTGATGGAATATATAGGCATGGAGCCGGAAAGATTGCAAGCCAGCTGGGTTTCGGCTGCCGAAGCTCAGAAGTTCCAGCAGCTCATAACCGAAGTAACCGAACAAATCCGCGCTCTAGGGCCGAATAGGAAGTTGAGGGATGTGCAATGGGAACAATGGAACAATTAACTTTACAGCTTAGAGAAACAGCGCGGGAAATCCTGGAAAGCAAAAAAGCTGCAGCAGTAATCGGCTGGGAAATGGGGACTTTCTGGTACTCTACGGCTCCCGCGATTCTTACCAGACCGGAAGAAACTGAGCGTTTGGTTTGGAACGAATATTGTCTGAACAATTTAGCTAAATATTTATTGGATTTCCAAAATACCGACGAAAAAGTTGCCATATTTGCTCGAGGCTGTGACTATAGAGGGATAAACCGCCTAATTCAAGATAAGCAGATCGACAGGGATAAAGTGCTGATTATCGGGCTCTCATGCCCAGGCATGAAAGATGATAAAAAAGCCCGCGAATTAGGTCAAAACGCCGATATTCCGCTAGCTAAGAAATGCGAGGAATGCACCTATCCCGATGCTTTAGCCTACGACCTTTGGGTAGGTGAGCCGAAAGAAGCTGCCAAGCCCGCTAAGGCCGAAGCAAAAGTCTTCCCGGAAGTTGAAAGCTTAGAACAAATGACAGCCGATGACAAATATGAAAATTTTGCCGCCAATTATGAGAAATGTCTACGCTGTTATGCCTGTCGTAATGTCTGCCCTGCTTGCAGCTGTCGAGAATGTATTTTTGGCAATAGTTCTAAAGAGTGGTCGGCTAAAGCCAATAACTTGTCCGAGAATATGTTCTTTGCTCTAACCAGAGCGCTGCATGTAGCCGGTCGCTGTATCCAATGCGGGGAATGTGAACGGATTTGCCCGGTCAATATCCCTATAATGCTTTTAAATAAAAAGATTATCCAAGATATTGACCATCTGTTCGGGCCTTATGACGCAGGGCTTGATCCTGAAGATAAAATGCCGTTAGGTAGCTTTGAGTTTACCGATCCTGAAGAATTTATGTAAGGGGGTGGGGTCTGATGTTTACCGTCCAAGAATCGGAGATAAGAGATTTATTGAATGTTTTAAATAAAGAATATAAAGTTTTTGTCCCGGCTAAAGTTGGGGACGAAAGCAAATTTGTCCCTTACGAAGACAATGTGGAATTTTGTTGGGATCGGAATGTTTTGCTCTCAGTTAAGGACAAATTTTTTCCTCAGACGGAACCGCTATACAAATTTAAAACTAAGCGGCAAAACTTAGAAATTGAGCCTCTCGCTCCAAAAGATGAGCCTGTACTGCTGTTTGGTGTTCGCTCCTGCGACTTGCAAGCACTTAACTGCTTAGATCAAGTCTTCTTAACTAAAGGCTTTGTGGATGAGTTTTACCGGACAAAGAGGGAACAAGCCACAATTGTCGCTTTAGGCTGTAACGAAGCGGAGGATACTTGTTTCTGTACGGCCATGGGCGTAGACCCGCAAAAAGGGCATGGTGCTGATATCCAAGCCCATTGGCTTCAAGGCAAGTTTGCTTTGGAGGCCTTGACGGATAAAGGACAAAAAATTATTGATACGCTCAAATCTTATTTGAAAGAAGAGAATTTGGAGGTTCCGGAAACCAAAGGTTTTCAATTGCAGCCGGATATGGACGGAGTGCCTGAGAAACTTAAAGGCATGTTTGATTCTGATCTGTGGACTGAAGTGGCTCGCAAATGCTTGAACTGTGGAGCGTGCACTTATATTTGCCCGACTTGCCATTGTTTTGATATGTCTCAAGACGTCAGAGGGGAAGAAGGGTTTAAGTATCGCTGCTGGGATAGTTGTATGTTCGAGGAATACACTTTAATGGCCGGTGGCCATAACCCTCGCCCGACCAAGAAGGAACGGGTCAGAAACCGCTTTCTGCACAAACTTTGCTATTTCCCTGAAAGATATAATATGTTACTGTGTACCGGCTGTGGTAGATGCTTAAGTGTCTGCCCGGTCAATCTGCATATTACCTCCATTATCGATAAAGTAAAGGAGGCAAACTAAATGAGCAATTGTACCTGTGGCCATGAGCACGATCACGCTGCCAATGCGTTGATTCCGGTCAGAGCCAAAGTTATTAATATTGTGGAAGAAACTCCTGATACCAAGACGTTTTTTATCAGCACTTTGGATGATCAAAAGCCTTTTGACCCTGAACCGGGCCAATTAGGGATGTTGTCCTTGCCCAACGTTGGGGAGGCCATGTTCTCGGTTACCAATAAAGGAGAAAAGCATCTCGAAATGGCCATTAAAGCGGTAGGCCAATTGACTAATGTTTTGCATGAAATTGAAGTGGGCCAAGAAGTTGGGATTCGCGGACCATACGGTAACGGCTTTCCACTGGATTTTTTCAAAGGAAAGGATATATTGTTTATTGGTGGCGGGATAGGCCTTGCTCCGGTTCGTAGCTTAATTATGCATTGCCTCCGTAATCGGGAAGATTATGGCAAGCTGACAGTGGTTTACGGCGCTAGGTCCCAAGCGGATTTATGCTTCAAAGAGGATTTATTCACCAACTGGCCGAAAACCCCAAATATGGAGGTCTTTATAACCATCGACAATAAAGAAGAAGGCTGGGACGGACATGTGGGTTTTGTACCTGCCTATGTGGAAGAATTGGCGCCGAAACCGCAAGCGACCGTACTTTGCGGTCCTCCGGTAATGATAAAATTCACTTTGCCCGTTTTGGAAAAGCTGAACTTTGCTGATAAAGACATTATTACCACCCTGGAAATGCGTATGAAATGTGGTATCGGCAAATGTGGTCGTTGCAATATAGGCTCCAAATATGTTTGCCTGGATGGGCCGGTGTTTTCGGTGGAAGAGTTAAAGGATTTACCACCGGAGTATTAAGCCGAAGTAATAGAGTATAAATGGTCCTCAAAGGACTTTCTGTCAAATAGAGGGGTACCCCAACAACATGGGGTACCCCCTTCTTTATGCCCCGCTCACCAGGCGTCGAAACTGTTCACTGGCCGCTACAGCTACTGCACCTAAACCTCTGGGTAGAGTACCCGATGTTAACTACGGTGCAGTTTAACGCTACTTTCCCTTGATGCTCACTTCCGTATTTGGGCAAAGGTAAAAGTCTTTAGGCAAATATTACTCTAAGTTTTTACAGAGGTTTAATGCTTTGGCCTTCTTTTAGACCCTCTAGCTTCGGATTGAGAATAACCAAATCCCCTTCTTGCAAACCTTCAACTATAGCGGTATCCCGCTCATTTTCCATACCTTTTTGGACCGGTTGGATTTCAGCTTTCCCGTCGCGCACTACCCAAACAGCATAACCGTCGTTGTAGGGAAAAAGGGTAGTTTTCGGAACGATTAATTGGTCGTCCTGTTTATCAATGGTAAAGACCACATCTAAAGCATAGCCCGGTTTTAAATCAACATCTTCGGGGATTGTTGGAACGATGGTAATTTTCAGCCGTTGTTCGATCAGGCCTAAGGCGGACAAAGACTCCTCAGCTTTAGCGGCAATTTTTTCAACTGCCCCACTGAAAACCCGATCACCGCTTCTATTGTCCTGAATTAGAGTTACTTCCATTCCTGTTTGGATACTGGGGGCATCTTCGGTCAAAACATGGCATTCAACTTTATAGCCGCTATCACTTAATATAGTCATTAATGGGGTGCCTGGGGCGACAACCATGCCTTGTTCGATGTTTAGCTCCGCTACGGTACCGTTTAAGGGTGAGACAACGCGACCTTGGGCTATCTGGTAGTTAATTTGGTCAATTTGTGCCTTAAGTCCGGAGATTAAAGCAGGATAATAATCCGAATTGAGCGTGTTTTCCGCTTCTTCATATTCTTTTTGAGTTATGATGCCGGCTTCATACAATAGTTTCATGGTTTCCAAATCAATAGTCAACTCTTGTAAATCTTTTTGGGCTTCGATACTGCGGATTTGGGCTTTTAGGTTCTGTATCTGATAACTGAGTTCCTGGCTGTCAAATGTTAAAAGTAAGGTTCCTGCTTCGACTTGGTCTCCTTCCTGAATATTTAAGCGAGTTACTTTACCCCCATATGGGGTATAGACTTTGGTCTCTTGAGCGGCTTGAACCAGGCCTTTTTCTTGAAAAGTTTTGGCTATACTTCCTCTTTCCACGGTCAAGAGCTCAGCTTCCAGCGGTTTTAGGGCTTCTGCCACCATAACTCCTATTATAATAAGTGCTAAAAGAATTCCGAGAATTAGCCTCCACTTCTTTTTCATAAGAATTTCTCCTTCATAAGTTATTCTCTCTATTCTCTGGATTTCAATACTTCCACAAGGCTCAGAGTTCTAAGTTTACGCGCAGCCATCAATTGAGCAATCAGGATTGAAATAACGGTTATGATAAAGGCGATAATTAGAGCCTCTTTATTAACTATTGCGGGGAAGCCGAAAAGATCGCTGCCCATAGAGTCCGCCATTGCTACCATTAAGGCCTTAGTCATGGGGATTCCGGCCAGCATAGCGAAGAAACTGATAAACCACTGCTCAAAAGTTATCACATCTAAGACTTCTTTCGGAGTCATCCCCAGAACCATCATCGAAGCAAGTTCCCTGCTTCGTTCGGACAGAGTAATCACCGAGGTATTGTAGATAATGGCAAAACCGATAACTATGCCAAATATAAATAAACTATAGATCATGTTCTTATAGGTGGTCATAAGTTCTTTCATTTTCCTTAAAAGAGAGAGACGGTTTTCAATGCCACTAATCACTTTACTGTCATTATACTTAGCTTTAAGCCTAGGTATGTATTGCTCTTCGATGCTTAACATCACCGAAGTTGCAAAAGAGCCCTGACCAGCAACTTTATGTAAGGCTTCTATTTCCATATAAGCATTCAGCCCCATGCTCTGTGGTATGATTCCTGCCACAGCCAAGGATTTAGCTTGTTTCGGATCCACAAAGAAGGGGCTCTCAACAGCTAACAGCGTTCCCGGGACTGCTTGTAATTCTTTGGCTAGGCGATCGGAGATTAGAATAGCTCCTTCTGCGGGTAGCTCCATCTTACTCCCATTGTTGTCTAAAATGTTATATAGGTTGCTGCCTGCTTTGATGCCGATTAGGTTTACCGACTTTTCTTGCCCTAGGTGATTAATAGTTACCGGGATTTCGGCTAAAGCTTCAGCACTTCTGACTCCAGGGAAATGGCTCAATTCCTGTTCCACTGCTTTTTGCTCTAACGGAGTGGCTAAAGAAATCTTCACATCGTAGGTCTCTATTTTTTCAAACTGTTCAAACAGCAGGACTTCACTTATGACTTTAAAGGACCAGGGTAAGGCCAGCAAGGTAAAAGTAAACATTATTCCGAGAAAGAGAAATGCAGTCCGGAGCTTATGGCGGAACATATTGCGCAAAGCCATTTTTCCTTGAACGGTAAGCATGCCCCAGAAAAAGGTGAGTTTTTCTAAAAAGATGCTCTTGCCTGAAGGAGGAGCAACAGGCCGCATAGCTTCCGCAGGCTGAAGGGTCAAGAGTCTCTTACAGCCTTGATAGCCTGCGATAAGAGAGAAAAGCAGAGCCAATAAGATGCTCAGTAAGAAATAACTCGGGGAAAAAGCCGCTTTCAGACCAGGCATATTGAAGTATTGGCCGTAAAGAGCCAAAAGCGGATCTGTTAAAGCGAAGCCGCCCAAACCGCCGGCCAATCCTCCGACCAGCCCGGTAACCAGAGCGTAAGATAAGTAATGCCAGAGGATTTCCCGATTGGTATAACCAAAGGCCTTAAGGGTTCCTAATTGGGTGCGTTGCTGTTCGATCATTCTTTTTAACATGATGTACTGAATCATGGCTGCCACGGCCAGAAAAAGAATCGGCATTGATTGGGCGGTTGCCTGCAAGCCTTGCAATTCTTGGGTAAGCAAGAGATTGCTGATCTGGTCTTTGCGGGGGTAAATGCTTTTTAGTCCATAGGGCTTTAGCTCAGCTTCCAAATTGGCTTTGACGTCGTCCCAATCAGCATTTGGCTCAAGGGTAAAGACCAGGTTATTAACCAAGCTTTTTTCCTTGAAGAGGTTTTGCATTATTTCTATAGGTAGGTATCCAATCCCGAAGGTTTCCGGATTCGGAAAAAGGTCACTTGTGCTCCGCATAGCGTAGATGAATTCCGGATTTTGGCCCATGCCCACTATCCGGAAGGCCTTTTTGCTGCCTTCAATGAGGAGTTGGATTTCGGAGTGCAGTTCCAAACCGTGGGCTTCATAAAATTTATTATCTACCCAGAGGTTAAGCGTCTTACTTTCTAAAGGATAGCCCTGGAGCAAGAGAACATCGTTTATAGGCTGGACTTGCGAAGTATCGACAGAGATCAGGCGCAGATAAATATTTTCATCAGTTTCGTAGCCGGTAGATGGCTCCACTAGGACCTCTTTGACAATTCTACCCTGGATTTGGTTTATTCCTTCTAATTCAGCCAGTTTGGCAACTTGGGAATAAGGATAACCTTGAATTTCGATAAAGCCATCGGCAAAATTTTGTTCGGCATAAAAAGAGTCCCGGGAAAGCAGCAAATTATCCATGATCATGGACATGGACACATAGACTGTTAGCCCTATGGCTATAACCACGACACAGGCGGCATAGGCTCCTTTATGTTCGAGAAGATCCCGTTTCATTTTGCGGAAAAGCATCTTGGTCACCTTCCTCCTGGGCTGCTACCAGGTCACCTGTTCCGGTGAAATCGGGCAATCATTTTTTTCAATCCGGGAAATACCGCCGTCTCTGAGATAAAAGACCCTGTCGGCCATTCCGGCTACCCCGGCATTGTGGGTTATAATTATAACTGTTTTTTGGTATTGCTGTTGGAAATCCTTTAAAATCTTTAAAACCTGAAGGCCGGTTTGGGAGTCCAGGGCACCGGTAGGTTCATCACATAGTAGGATTTCCGGATTTTTAACAATGGCTCTGGCCAAAGCCACTCTTTGTTGCTCTCCTCCGCTTAACTGGGAAGGAAAGTGATCGGCTCTGTCGGCTAGGCCTACTTGAGCCAGAATTGTATGTACTTCGAGAGGCTGTCGGGAAATTTCCGCAGCCAAATTAACATTTTCTGCTGCAGTTAAGTTCGGAATCAAATTGTAGAACTGGAACACAAAACCCACGGCGTTCCGGCGGTATTGGGTCAATTGCTTTGGATCAGCTTTGTGTAGCGGTATATCTTTATAATAGAGCTCTCCAGAAGTGGCTTGATCCATGCCGCCTACCATATTGAGTAAAGTGCTTTTACCTGAGCCGCTCGGTCCGAGAATTACTATAAATTCATTCGAATAGATTTCAAAGCTTACATTATTTAAAGCTCTAACCTGGACCTCACCCATTTGGTAGGTTTTCGATAG
>JAAYSI010000339.1 GCA_012524045.1 Peptococcaceae bacterium
CATACTATTACGATGCATTTGGAAATATATTAGAGTCTACAGGAGATGTAAACAACAATATAACTTATGCAGGATATCAGTATGATGAAGAGACAGGGCTGTATTATCTGAATGCAAGAATGTATGAACCAAAGATAGCAAGATTCTTGCAGGAGGATACATACAGGGGAGACCCAATGGATCCGTTATCACTTAACTTGTATGCTTACTGTGCTTATAACCCTATAATGTACTATGACCCAACAGGACACTTTAGTATTTTTAGCGGTGATGATTGGAGAAAATTAGCAAGGAATATCAAGGAAGTTACCATTGGTATAACTGATTGAACAATGAGATTTATTTCTGGTAATGCGTACCAATCAGTTGGTAGTTTCGTAGGTGATGTAAGGTGGGCTTTTAACAATAGAGAATATTTAACTGACGGAACAATTACTTATTTTTCTGAAACTGCATCCAACATAAAACAAGGTATTGTTGGTTTCGTTTCTGATGTAAAGTGGGCTTATAAAAATAGAGACATAGTTGCAGAAACTATTAATGAAAGTATTCAGCAATATAAAGCTGATGTAAAGTGGGCAATAGATAATAGAGATATAGTGGCAGAAACAACAAAAGACATGGCTAAACAGGCAGTACACTATTTTAATAATAAAAGTATGAGGGAAAAAATCGCTATTATCACAGACGTTACTCTAAATATTGCATCATTTATTGGAGTTCCGGAAGCTGCGGCAGCAAAGTTAACTCAGCTTAAAAAAGTTGATAAATTGGTTGATACAGTGAATTTAGTAGATAAATTGTATGATGCTGGAGCAGGAATGAGAAGACTGGATAACGTCTTAGATGCTACCAATATGATAGATGACTTATATAATGCCGGAAGGGGAATGAAACAACTTGACAGAGTAGCAGATACGGTAACAGCATTAAGAAAATCAGATAGATTGGTTGAAGCATCAACAGGAATTAGATTTATGGATAATATTGACGACTTTGGAAGAGTTGGTATTCCAGAACTTCCGAAGAATGCAATACAAAAGAACTATCTTGAAGTTACAAGGGCAGTCAATAATGTTGGTTCAGGAGTTGGTGGTAATAAGAATTTAGTGAATAAGGCATGGAAAAAGAAAATAGTAATGCCGAATGCTCCACATACAAACGGAACTCCAGGTCACTGGTTTGCTATAAAGAGAAAAGCTGTTGAATTGGCTAAAATGGATGACGTTGAAAAAGTATTTATAAACAAGGGACTTTCAAATGTAGTTCCTGGTGCAAAACCAAATAGACGTCCTGATATTGTGGTTAAACGGATAAATGGTTTGATAGATCAATTCGAAGTGCCAAGTAAAACTGATAGAATTAATGATCTGTTAATTAGGATGCGTCAAAATCAAAGTATATTAGGTGATAAAGCTGGAAGCATTGACATTGTTTATATAAAACGATAGAGGTGATAAAATGAAAAAGAATATTATAAAAACATCAATAGTATTATATGGGGAAATAAAAAATGATTCTGTAATATGGAAAAAGTGGTATGAATATGCCAAGAGTTTTATTGAAAAAGTTGGTTATTGTCCAAATTATGTTGGTATAAGCGGACAATCATTTAAATCGAAACATATTCTTTCAATATCGAGAATAGAAAAAAAATTTATAAAAACTGTTGAGAATGGGGAAACTTTCGATTCATTAGAGGTGTATTCATTGCCGCCGAATTTTAATCAGGCGGCATTTGACTATGAAATTCATATGGCAAGAATTTGTAGTTATGAACCTCACTTTATTTTAGCAACTCTTTTACAAAAAGACTTTCTAAAGATAGATGTAGACAATGTTATTAATGAATTAAAAGAGTTTATTAATTTTAAAAATGGGCAAATTTTTGAAATGACAAATCCGGAAAGCCCATTTTTCTATGCAGCAAAGGTTAATCCTGTATCATACTACAAAAGTTTAAAAATATTGAAAGAAATTTAGTGTAAATTGTCAAATTAATTCAGGCAACATAGTATAAAGTTTTTACATTATTTCAGGTAAAGAGAATATTAATCCTATTGTTATGTGAAAATTATTTTTCATTTAACAATAGGATTGATTAAATTTTGGTAAGCGTCAAAGTGTGTCCTGAAGATGAAATTGCGACAAAAGGAGGGGGAATAAACGCAATGAATCATGCTTTGTAGGAGATGAAAGTAGGCCTCTCGAAATCGGTATTCAGGTGCAGGTTTCAAACTGCCTATTGGTGTTGCAGTCAAAAGCTGTGGTATTGAGCGTTACAGGAAAAGGTTGATGAATCAATCAAGTGCGTACCAAGAAGCTGAATGAAAATGAACAATCGAGGAAGCGTCGTTAATACGTAAATACAGTCAAAACCGGGTGTTTTTGACCACGCGGGATAAATCTGAAGGGAACCTGATTACTGTTTAGATGGCTGTCGGCGTAGAGATAGCAGGAGCTTGGTACAGGCTCTTACAAGGAACAGGAGAAGTCTGTACTCTAGTGTAAAGTGAAAAATCCAAGCGAAGGAATGACAAGGATGAAAGTAGCGATGTAGAGCATAGATGCGGAAGAATTCGTAGTAGTGTAGAAGTTACTGTAATGGTAATGGAGCGAAGGGATTCTGTTATCTATACTTCAGAATTTAAACAACCAGAAATGGGAGGATTTAATGGAAGAAGGAAAGTCGTTTGAGATTTCACGACATCAAGTCCTGGAAGCATACAAACGTGTAAAAGCGAATCATGGTGCAAGTGGAGTTGATGGTGTTAACTTTGAAGAATTTGAAAAGGACTTGAAGAACAACCTATACAAGCTATGGAACAGGATGTCATCAGGGAGCTACTTTCCGAAAGCAGTTAGGGGAGTGGAAATACAAAAGAAAAACGGGAAGAAAAGGTTACTGGGGATACCGACAATAGAAGACAGAGTGGCACAAATGACCGTCCGCATGAGCTTTGAGAAGTTAGTTGAGCCTATATTTAGTAGTAATTCATATGGATATAAAACCGTTCAGCAATTGAAGCGGTAGCAGTAACTAGGGAAAGGTGCTGGAAAACGCCATGGGTATTGGAATTTGACATCAAAGGACTATTTGACAATATAGACCACGAATTATTAAATAGGGCGGTAAGAAAGCATACAGATAGCAAATGGATTATCCTGTATATTGAGAGGTTTCTAAAAGCAGTAATAAAAATGTCGGACGGTACGATACAGCAAAGGAAATGCGGAACACCACAAGGCGGAGTAATAAGTCCGGTTTTAGCAAATCTCTTTATGCACTATGCATTTGACATGTGGATTAAGAGGGAATTTCTGGGAAATCAATGGGTAAGATATGCAGACGATGGAATAATTCACTGCAAAACAAAGGAAGAAGCGGAATATATTTTAGGAAAACTAAAAGAACGAATGCTTAAATGTAAACTTGAGATACACCCGGAAAAGACTCGCATTGTATATTGTAGAAGTGACAAAAATATAGAAAGACACAAGCACGAATACTTTGATTTTCTTGGGTATACCTTCAGGAGAAGGTTAGTCAAGAGCAAGTATGGCAACTTCTTCAATGCATTTACTCCAGCAGTCAGCAAAGAAGCAAGTCAAAAGTTTAGGGATAGGATAAGAGAAATAAGAAGGAACAACAAAATAGTATCCATAGAAAAGCTTGTGGAAGAAATGAATCCAGTAATAAGGGGTTGGGCTAACTACTTTTCAAAATTTTGTTCAAGGGAAGCAAGAAAAGTCTTAGATTATGTGAATCTCTCATTAATCAAGTGGTGTAGAAAAAAGTATAAAAGAATTAGAGGAAGCAAAGGAAAAGCATATAGATATCTGGCACGTCTAGCAAAATCTAAATTTGATTTATTCTACCACTGGGAAATAGGGATACGTCCGATGATTGGATAACAAGAGCCGTATGATGGGAGACTATCACGTATGGTTCCGTGAGAAACTCGGGGTGAAATTCCCCGGGTTTACTCGACCTGATCCTTACATAGATTAATTGAATTTAATAATGTAGTACAATCATGGAAAAATGGTTGAAAAAGTTGTGAAAAGCTTTAAAAAAGTGCAAAAAGTGTGCAAAGTGCGTAAAGTGTAAAAACTTTTTCAACCAAGCTAGGAGTGATTGTAATAATTCCCCAAAAAGGGGAAAGTTTTCCCCACCTTAAAAAAGATAAAAAAACACTATCCAACAGAGAAAAAACTTTTTCAAGAATCCAGTTTACAACAAGCCTCCCCCATATGATTACATGCCAGTGAGGCCAGCCCACCATACCCCC
>JAAYSI010000140.1 GCA_012524045.1 Peptococcaceae bacterium
AAGTTAAGACCTCCAGGGCCGAAGATACTGCTATGCGGGAAAATAGGACGTTGCCAGGTAACACAGAACAGACACTTCAAAGGAAGTGTCTGTTTTTAACTGTAGGAAGTTTGAGTACCGTCCAGGGCCGAAGATACTGCTTTGCGGGAAAATAGGACGTTGCCAGGTAATTTAATAAAGAGACTACTTCGAAAGGAGTAGTCTTTTCATATATTTTGTATTATTCATATATTTTGTATTATATTGGCGAACTAGTATAATAGTAAGAAGCTTGTATGTATTGATAAATAATTTAGTATTGATTTCGATTTTTTAAAAAGGTATTATGTGAAGTGTAAAATTTTTTGGAAGATTAGTCTAACTACTAGATTATCCTATAGATTATCCTAACTAAATTAGTGGGGACAGAAAAAGAGGGGGAAATAAATTGATTATTGGAGTAGTAAAGGAAATTAAAGCGCAGGAAAATAGGGTTGGAATGACTCCAGCTGGGGTTGATACCCTGGTCAAAGCCGGTCATACCTGCTATATTGAAAAATCCGCCGGCCTGGGTAGTTTTTTTACAGATGAGGAGTATATTGAAGCTGGTGCTCATATTTTGGATACAGCTAAAGAAGTTTATGATATTGCTGACATGATTATTAAGGTTAAAGAACCGTTGGAGTGCGAATATGAGTTTCTTAGAGAAAATCAAATAATATTCACTTTCTTACATTTAGCGCCGAACCTTCAATTAGCGCAAGCACTGCTTAAGGCCAAAGTAATTGGTATAGGATATGAGACAGTCCAACTGCCTGATGGGTCACTGCCACTGCTTTCGCCGATGAGTGAGGTGGCCGGCCGGATGGCTGTTCAGGTGGGGGCCTATTTATTGGAAAGAACTAACGGCGGTCGTGGTGTACTGTTAGGTGGGGTCTCAGGAGTAGAACCGGCAAAGGTTGTAGTTATTGGCGGTGGAAATGTCGGTATTAATGCCGTGAAAGGGGCTGTGGGCTTGAGCGCCCAGGTTACAGTCTTAGATGTTAACAATGCCCGTATGGCCTATCTGAACGATATCTTCAACGGCCGGATTATGACGCTGATGTCTAACAGCTATAATGTGGCTAAGGTCGTAAAAGAAGCAGACCTGGTTATTAGCACGGTGCTTATTCCCGGAGCTAAAGCTCCGAAGGTGATTACTGAAGAAATGGTAAAATCTATGAAATCCGGGTCAGTAATTATTGATGTAGCTATTGACCAAGGTGGCTCTATAGCCACCATGGATAGAGTTACCACTCTTGATAATCCTTTTTATATCAAGCATGGAGTTATCCATTACGCAGTAGCTAATATGCCCGGTGCTGTACCGAGGACTTCAACTATGGCCTTGACAAATGCCACCTTGCCTTATGTTTTGAAGATTGCTGATAAGGGTCCGGAAAAAGCTATGCAGGAAGACGGTGCTCTCCGCAAAGGATTAAATGTTTACAAAGGAAAATTGACCCTGAGCGCCGTTGCCGAGGCTCAGGGATTGGAATATACCCCCAGTGAAGAGCTGTTTTAATTGCTATTTTATTTCTAAATTATCGATTTTTAGCAATCTTTATTTTGGTATCAATTATTATTTTGGTGCTTCTGTTTCAAAAATATAAGAAAGTACCTTTAAAGCCTGGTCTACCGTTTCCACAGTTACATTGGCTTTTTCAGAGAGCTCTTTCAATGGGTGATGAAGTGATTCTGGACGAATGATTATAAGGGGTTTATTTAGGGTAATTGCTGCGCTGGCATCCATTGCTGTATTCCATTGTCTATACTTATTCTCGCCAAACAATGCAATAACCAGGTCAGATTTTCCTAGCAAAATCTGTGTCCTTAAATTATTTACTTTAGAGGCTGCTTCGTCCCGGAGAATATTATTAGGTTGAGCACCTAAGACCTGTTCACCAATGACGTCGGAATAGTCGTGATCCTGCATAGGTCCTACAAACTCAACTGGTAGCTTAAGTTTCGCAGCCTTTTCCTTTATTTCTTCACGCCACGAAGTGTGAATTTCACCCGCTAGATATACTAAGAGATTCATTAGCACATACCTCCAGATTTAAAGTTCTATTTCCTAATATAATTTAACGTACTTGAATAATTATGTAAAGGCCACTGTGGGTTAAGAAAAATGCTGTTGCTTAAGAACCTTTAAGTTCGTATTGCAACAGCTTTAACTTTCTATATCCACTATCGTCCTATATCAAAGCTTATACAAACTAATCCTCTAATAAAGGATATAACTCTTTTTCTTCAGCGTTAATCCTTTTTCGAATAGCTTTAAATATTTTTGAACTCTCTTGTAGAAATTCTTCGGGAGAATCTTTGATATTTTTGGCAACCATATATTTTGTTTTAAAACTGACAAACTGTTCTGCCAAATCCCCCATTTCTTTATTAAATCTTGTACTTGTAGCTCGTATAGAGTGATCCTGATGGTTAACCAATGAGGGATAGAGGAATTTGTCTTCGCTTTGCAAATGGCTCATAATTTTACCTGATAAAAACCCAATGTTTAACGATAGAGTACTGCTGTTTTGGCTAACATCCGTGAGATTTTTGAAGTTTCCTATCTTTTCCAATATACTAATAATTTCTTGATGTTGTCTTTGGAGATTGGCTATTCTGCTCATAAAATCACCCTTTTATTCTTGATTTTAAGCTGAGTATAATTCAAAAAGAGACAACAGTCCGTAGCAGATGTTACCAAATAGGAGATTTAATAAGAATTTTAGGTTTAATTAATAGTTTGTTTATATTTTCCATGGTAGCTTTTGTTAAAATTGAAGGGTGAGCTAAAATAATAACGTCAATTAATGATAGGCAAATAAAATTAGACAAAGAAAAATAATCTTTTGGGAGGATAATATGTATGCAATCGGCTACCCTCGTTCAAGAGCCAAAAGAGCGGTCTTCTAATCGTTTAGGTAAGAGAATAAAA
>JAAYSI010000014.1 GCA_012524045.1 Peptococcaceae bacterium
CAAGCTCAACATCTTCAATAATATATGACTCTACAGCTGTATGAATCATTTTAATCACAATTGAAGCCATCTTAGGCAAGTCTATTAATGGTTTAATTAAAGGTACGGGACCAATTTTTAAAGATACTTGGGCAATATCAACTGCTAAATCACCCATTCTCTCCAACGAAGTAATCATTTTATAACTAGCAACAATTTTCCTCAAATCGGAAGCAAAAGGCTGTTGGGTTGCTACCAAATGAGTGCATAACTGTTCAATTTCTCTTTCCATATTATTTATAACTTCGTCATCGGCGATGATTTTTTCAGCAAGTTCTAAATCTCTCTCTTTTAAACTCAACACTGCCTGGTCAATTGCCTTATTTACTAAACCACTCATTGTAACAATCTTTTTTTTCAATTCCATGAGCTGGACATCAAATTTGCCACGCATATAATTACCAACACCTCCTATCAACCTTGTGTACCAAAATTAGTGAATCCCTTCCTGAAAAAAGTGCATCATTTCTCAAAATAATCTACTTTTAGGTTATATAATTATATATAAAAGAAATACATTAAAATGATGACAGAACCTAAAATAAGTCTATATCCGACAAAAATAGTAAAACTACATTTTTTAATAAACTGCATTAAAAAAGAAATACACAGCAAACCAACTATAGCGGAAGTCACTACCCCTATCACAAAAGGAAAATTAACCTCAGCAAAGTTTAGCTGGGACATCTCTAAAACCCCTGCCCCAAAAATCACAGGTGTAGAAAGCAAAAAGGAAAACCTGGCTGCTTCCTCCCTGGTATAAGAAAATGCTCTAGCCGCAGTCATGGTAATACCAGAACGTGATACCCCAGGAATGAGAGCAACAGCTTGGGCACACCCTATGAGAATTGCATCTCTTAGTGTCATACTATCCAAGCGTCTTAATTGTCTGTTTTTATCCGCTAAATAGAGAATAATGCCAAATACTATAAGCATAATTCCAACAACAAGCGGAGAACGAAGAACATTTTCAATAAGATCATTAAATAGAATACCTATTATCGCCGCAGGGAGTGAAGCAAAAACCAAATACCAAAAGAGCCTTTGGTCGTCACGGTTTTTTCCAGTCAGCGCCGCCCTGAATAGGTTAAGCCAGTCTTTCCAAAAATATAATAAAACTGCTAATAAAGTTCCCATGTGTAAAGCTACATCAAAAGTGAGCCCCGGTACCTGCCATTCAAATAACCAAGGGGCTAGAACCAGATGTCCGGAGCTGGATATTGGGAGAAATTCTCCCAAACCCTGGATAAAACCCATCATTATCGCTTGCCAAGTAGACACTTTTTCCTCCTAATGCAAGTAATTTTAGATTATAGTTTGATCTATAGTATATATTTATGCACCATGCTATATAGAATATTTTTTAACTATAATTTGGAGCCTCTTTGGTAATAGCAACATCATGAGGGTGACTCTCTCTGAGACCGGCTGCAGTTATCCGAATAAATTTAGTATCTTTACGCAATGTTTCAATATCGGGAGTGCCACAATAGCCCATCCCGGCTCTCAAACCACCTATCATTTGGTAGATAGTCTCAGATAAGGGGCCCTTATATGGTACTCTTCCTTCGATACCTTCAGGTACAAGTTTTTGTTCATTTTCTTGGAAATAGCGATCACAGCTGCCTGCCTTCATAGCCCCGATCGACCCCATGCCTCTATATACCTTGTAGCTTCTTCCCTGATAAATTTCTATCTCTCCGGGACTCTCCTCTGTTCCTGCAAATAAGCTTCCGATCATTACCGTACTCGCACCAGCAGCCAAGGCCTTAACAATGTCGCCAGAAAATTTTACTCCCCCGTCGGCGATTACCGGTATATTATATTTATCTGCTTCCCTAGCACAATCCATTATAGCTGTTACTTGAGGAACGCCAATCCCAGCCACCACTCTGGTTGTACAAATTGAACCAGGGCCAATTCCTACTTTAATAGCGTCAGCACCAGCTTTAATCAAGTCCGCCGTTGCTTCAGCCGTAGCTACATTACCCGCTATTATTTGTAAGTCAGGGTATTCTTTCCTTATGTTCTGAACAGTTTCAAGCACACCCTTAGAATGGCCGTGAGCCGTATCCACTACAATAACATCAACACCGGCATTATATAAGGCCGCTACTCTTTCTGGAGTTTCTTTACCTACCCCCACTGCCGCCCCAACTCTTAACCTCCCACGATCGTCCTTGGCGGAATTTGGATATTGTCTTGCTTTTTCAATATCCTTAATGGTGATAAGGCCTTTAAGATTCATATTTTCATCGACCAAAGGAAGTTTTTCAATCTTATGTTTCATTAAGATCTGTTTAGCTTCTTCTAAAGTAGTGCCAACTTGCGCTGTAACTAAATTTTCTTTAGTCATGACTTCTTTTATCGGACGAGTAGTATCTGTCTCAAAGCGCAAATCCCTGTTAGTAATAATGCCAACAAGTTTCCCATCAACTGTAATTGGTACTCCCGAAATTCTGTAGCGTGCCATAATTTCCAACGCATCGTGAACAGCGTCTTCCGGGCCCAAAAAAATGGGATTGGTAATAACACCATGCTCAGATCTTTTTACTTTATCAACCTCTAAAGCTTGCTCTTCAATAGTCATATTTTTATGAATGACTCCTATACCGCCTTCCCTAGCCATAGCTATAGCCATCCGCGATGTAGTTACCGTATCCATTCCTGCACTAAGCAGAGGTATGTTTAGTTTAATAGTGGGGGTTAAGTAGGTACTAACATCGACATCTCGCGGTAACACTGCTGATTTAGCAGGTATAAGCAAAACATCATCAAATGTAAGACCTTCTTTTATAATTCGTTCGTCTGACATAATAAACCCCTTCCCCAAGTACTTTTCTAAATAGTATAACAGAAAGTATTTATGTTTAATAGTTTATAACATATATTTTTACAATTTAGAATTTTTTATTTACAATATATACAATGATTTAATGACATATAGGAATAGAAAGATGTTATATCGGATAAAACAATTTTATTATGCTCTCTTCGCCAAAGTTAAAAAAAGTGAATATGCCTGGGTAGCAAAAACCCTAAACAACCAAGAGTTTGCTCTTTTTTCAAAACAGCCTTTAGCTGAGCAAAGACATGCCATTGATGTAGCCTTAGAAATTTACAATCAGCAAAACTTAGTTAAAAGCTTATATGGAATTGATCAATATAACAACCTACTAAAAGCTGCTCTGCTTCATGATTGCGGCAAATCTCTGATTAAATATCGTCTTCGGCATAGAGTTATTATTGTCCTAACTAGGTACTTACCTGAAAAATATAAAAATAACCTTATTAAACATAGAACTGCTCTAGGACGAATATTGTTACTAGACAATTTACACCCTAAATGGGGAAGGCATTTAGCTGCTAAAGCCGGAGCAAATATAGATATTCAAAAATTAATCCTTAATCACCACAACCCAAGTAACCAGGTAGAACAACTCTTAGCTAAATACGATAACAAACACTAACATAAGAAAAGAATGAAGCTCTAAGCACTTCATTCTTTTATGTAATCCTTAATTTCATATACTTCAAAGTCATTTTTATATAACTTAGTAAAATTTAGTTTTCGGTATTTACTAAGGGACTTATTCTTTTTCTGGAGCTGGGAGCTTAAAATATTTTTCTCCTTTTCCGTTTGTTCCAAAAGATCCATTAAAACTCTTCTGCTCAAACGCAGATTATCCAATTGTTTTTCTAACTCTGCGATTCTTTTTTTTAGAAAAATTATTTCTTCGCTTACGTTCACTTTTTCATCTCCCGAATATAGAAATTTCCTGTTAATATTCTATACCCGGATGGACTTTTTTAATCCTTGTTTTCTAAAAAAGTCCTTACTTTTTCCACCGCCTGCCTTAGGATATCTTCATTTCTGACAAGACCAACTCTTACATAGCCCTCACCGAATTCTCCAAACGCGCTACCGGGAACCAAAATCACTCCTGTTTCTCTGGCTAAGTCCATAACAAACGACAAAGAATCCTGTTTAGTTGGCACCGGTGCCCAGATAAACATAGATCCTTTGGGCTTTTTAATATTCCAGCCTGCCAATGAGCAACCATCTACCCAGATATCCCTACGGCGTTGATAGGTCTCTCTGTTTTTAATTATTGTATCACTGCTATGCATTAGGGCTGCTACACCTGCGTTTAAAAGGGGACGAAATGTTCCGTAATCGATATTTGACTTAACGGTCTCCAATGCCTTAATAACCTTAGCGTTTCCTACAACAAAGCCCAACCTTGCTCCGGCCATATTATATGTTTTCGACAAGGAGTGAAATTCTATTCCCACTTCTTTTGCGCCCGGAGTTTGCAAAAAACTACATGGGCGATAGCCATCGAATGCTAATTCAGTATAAGCTGCATCATGACAGATAACTATATCATGTTTAACTGCAAAGTTAACTACCTCCTCAAAAAAGGATGCGGGTGCAACTGCCGCAGTTGGGTTGTTGGGATAATTCAAAATCATAAGTTTGGCCTTATCAGCTTCATTAGAATTGACTGCACTAAAATCCGGCAGATAATCATTCTCTTCTTGTAAAGGGAGAGGAATTTTTCTCCCTTCCGCTAAAGCCAAACCATCTGAATAGATAGGATAGCTCGGATCAGGGATAAACGCTGAGTCTCCTTTATCAATAAATACCCAAAAGATATGGGATATACCATCCTGTGAACCCATTACCGGCAAGACTTCGGTTTCAGGGTCCAGCTCCACGTTAAAACGTATTTTATACCACTTAGCACAGGCTTCTCTAAACTCATATGTCCCCCTCGTTAAAGTATAATCATAGCACCTCGGATCCAAGGCATACTTTGCTACAAGCTGCCTAACTTCTTCGGGAGGCGCAAGATCAGGGCTGCCAATACTTAAATTAATTGGAGTTTTTCCTGATTCTACTATTTCCCTCCTCAATTCATCCAGTTGCGAATAAATAGAGGTCTGCAGACCACCAAGTCTCTTAGCAAACTTCACTTTTATTTCTCTCCTCTTCCTAATAATTTTTCAATAATTTATCTGTCATAAATTTGTAATAAATTAGCCAAATCTTCCATACTTACTCCCCAATCACCAATTTCAATATCCTTTTTGATCTCAGGACCATGGTAATCAGAACCCCCGGTTGCTATAATTCCTAGGCTATTAGCAATTTTTTTGTAGGTTATAATTTGTTCCGGCGAATGGTCAGGATGGCATATTTCAATCCCTTGCAAACCAGCCGTTACTAATTCATGTATCTGTTTAAAACTAATTTCTTGAGCACCAGGATGAGCTAGTATGGCAACTCCACCTGCATTGCGGATAATTCTAACAGCTTGTTCAGGATGAAGTTTATATCTGGGCACGTAAGCAGGAGCACCAATTTTTAAAAAATAATTAAAGGCCATTTGCGTATTCTCTACATATCCTTTCTTTACCAATGCTTGGGCTACATGCGGTCTGCCTATTGACTCACCTTTAGAAAAACCATTTACTTCTTCAAAAGAGATTTCTAGCCCAAGGCCTGTCAATTTATCAATAATTTTTTTGACCCTTAAAACTCTTTTTTCTTGAAGGTCGTAAAGATGGTTTTTAAAAGAGATATTATCTCCATCCATCCCATAACCAAGAATATGAATTTCCCGACCTTGCCAGTCGGTATTGATTTCAATTCCTTTTATAAGGGTAATCCCTATCTTTTGAGCTGCTTTTTCAGCTGCATTCCATCCTTCGATCGTGTCGTGATCAGTAAGCCCTATTGCCCGTAAACCTCTGCCTGCAGCAAGATCAACTAAATCCGCGGGCTTTAAGGTCCCATCTGATGCTGTAGTATGACAGTGCAAATCCACCGGATATTTTGCTTTTTTACTCATTAAACATCCTCTTAGTTTGATAATGTTATCATTTTAACACATCTTTAAGAAGCCGTACAAAATTACCATAACAGATTTTTTGAATCTCTGCCGTGTCAAACCCAACAGCCCTTAATTTTTCTATCAACCCCCCCATTTTTGAAACGTCCTCCAAGCCATGGGGTGTGGAAGTTATTCCGTCAAAATCTGAACCTATCCCCACTGTATCTACACCTGCTATTTCTGCAATATAACAAATATGCCTTATTACGTCTTCAGTACTTGCCTGCCCTGTTTCATTAAGGAACTCCGGACAAAAATTAACTCCTATAACCCCTTTTACATCAGCAAGGGCTTTTATTTGTTGATCATCTAAATTCCTAGGATGATTACATATTCTTTTTACGCAGGAATGCGAAGCAACAATTGGCTGGGAAGTTTGACCAACAACATCCCAAAAACCGGCTTGATTAATATGGGAAACATCTATTAACATTCCCAATTCATTCATTTTGGAAATAACTTTATGTCCAAATTTAGATAATCCACCTTTGCTATTTGTTTCTCCTACTCCATCAGCAATAGCATTTCTCTCGTTCCATGTAAGACCCATGCTTCTTACGCCGAGCCTATATATAATATCCAACATAAACAAACTTTCACCAATAATTTCCCCACCTTCAATATTTAGCAAAATGCCAATTTTGTCTGTTTTTGCAAGGTGCGAAATGTCCGCATTAGTTTTGACTAAAAAGACTTGCTCAAGATTTTGATCAACAAATCTTAATGCAGCCTCAATATATTCTAAACCTCTTTGCATTGCTAAATAGGGTTTATAGTCACTTTCGATATAAGCTGCGAAAAACTGTAGGCCTATCTTTCCTTCTCTCGCTCGGACTAAATCCCAATGCCCGCCGCCACTTTTACCCATTAAATCCCTTTTACTATTAATATAATCTCCTAAACTATCACAATGCCCATCCACTATCCAGATATTGTCCATATGTTTGACCCCATTTTTTTTAAAATTTAAAGACTCTCGAGAAAACATTATTTTTATGATATTCCAATCACTCTTGAAATATTAAGCAAAAGTTGAAAATAATAAAAATGCCTGCCTATTCGCAGGACGTACAAAAGGTTACCCTTTTTATGGCGTTCTGTTAAGGCAGGTTACAAAGAAAACTATTATATTATCGCGGTTCAACGATCAACTTAATGGCTGTTCTCTCTTCTCCTTCGATCTCAATATCAGTAAATGCCGGTATACAAACCAAATCGAGACCACTTGGAGCAACAAAACCTCTAGCAATTGCGACTGCCTTTACTGCTTGATTTAATGCTCCAGCTCCTATCGCCTGTAATTCAGCTGCCCCCTTCTCTCTTAATACCCCTGCCAAAGCACCCGCCACTGAATTTGGACTTGACTTTGCTGAGACCTTTAACACATCCATTATCAAATACCTCCTAATTGATCCTACTTGACATGTCTTTCTACTATATTTTGTATATAATATTCTAGTAAATTGAAAAAAATCCTCTTTGCTAATCGTGGATTTTATTGATAAGCTAGAAAGTTTTTTGACAATATTTTAATTTTTAGGATAAATTCTTATTTGTCAAAAAGCTGAATGGGTATTATTTGGAGTGCTTTCCCGCTTTTTTCATCAATTTCCA
>JAAYSI010000141.1 GCA_012524045.1 Peptococcaceae bacterium
CAAAGATTTTAACATTTTTAATGCCATATTTATTTCATTATCATTTTTCATTTAGCACCTCAAAAACATTACACCATTAAATAGACCGAAAACAAAAATTAAATTATGATATTCTCTCTATTCTATAAAATTCCTCCCTTATTCATCATTTTTCCCCTGGCTTGAGGTCATGTTACTGTAGAATCTGAAACCTATTCAATAAAAAAATTAATTAAAAAACTCAGCTGTCCATCCTTATAGGACCCCATTTTCCGCTCAGTAATAACATCATCCGGTTCAACATCTCCAATAAGCAAGGGAGATTGGGGATTATGTTTCATGGTATTGTTACTAACTGCATAGTCGCTAGAATTCGCATAACAATACAGACAGCCGTGTTTACAGGTGTTATATGCCCCGATGTCGATGCTAGCTACACAACAGCATTCTTCCCGCTGATTTCTGTCCTTTTGGACATCTATTTTTTGGCCTATGATATCCTCAATGAGTTTGTCATCGATGCACTTACCATGCTCGATTCCTACTGCTGAAAGATCCACCAACTCTGAACAAGTCTGGATTTTCAAGCCACAAGTCGCTCCTATCTCAGAAAGAGTTTTGCCTATCTCCAGCATATATTCTTCACTTAAGTCCATAGCATGGAAGCTCTTCATATTCCTTTCCGTTTTTCTATACATATCTACAAAGCTAATAACACAGCGTTCGGTATAATCTTTCAGTTTGGCAGCCAATATTTCAAAATACTTTTTATGGTAGCCTGTATCTATCTTATCCGTTAGGATTATGGGGTCATATCGCCAAACCATTCTTTTCTTTCCTATTAAGTTAGATAGTTTAATAAAGGATTCTATTATCTGCTTCTTTGGGGCAACATTTCTTTCAATTAGCTTATCATAGGGGTTAATCGTGACTTGAAAATAGTAGTTGTATCCCTTTAGTAAATCCAGTTTATCCAGCATATTGGTGGGATCCTTGGTCCAGAAAATAATGCAGTCTATCACATCAGGAGTCAGATCTACCCTGCTCACCTGATGATAATTCATAGGGTTGCGTACTAAGACATACCCTTCTTGTAAGCGGTTGAAAAACCATTCGGTATAAAAAGCCGGAATATCCGATCTGCGGCTAACACTTAAAATCAAGGGAACTCCCCCATCCTAATAATCCACTGTCATTCTAGTGTTCTGCCGAATCTCTTATTCCTCTTGATGTTTCCAAACTATAACCTTATTGCGGCCACTTTCCTTTGCTTTGTATAATGCTCTGTCCGCAGCGTCAATAAGTTCCTTTGGCGCCATCTCCTTATCAGGAATAACTGAGGCAACACCCAGACTGACTGTTATAACGTCATTTATGCTCCCATTTTCTATTTCCAGCTCTTTTGTTCTTGTTCGAATTTCCTCGGCAACCACTGTCGCGCCCTCTGCAGTAGTATTCATGAGCATGACCACAAATTCCTCACCACCGTAACGCGCTGCAAGATCACCGGGTCTTTTTATTACACCTTTTATAACCTCGCCGATTCTTATCAATGTTTGGTCACCTGTTAGATGGCCATAAGTATCATTAAAGAGCTTGAAGTTATCAATGTCTATCATAATTAGAGCCAGTGGCATCCTTTCGCGTAGACACATTTTCCAGGTTTTATTATATGTAATGTCAAAAGCTCTCCTATTTTTAGTTGAGGTCAGGCCATCTGTCATTGAAATCCGTTCAAGCTTCAAATTCGCTGCTTTCAACATTTCATTTGCATGATGGAGTTCCTCTGTTCTCTCTTTCACGCTAATCTCAAGCGTCTTACTTAACTTTTGATATTTTCTTGCAAAATATATTGCAACCAATGCTACCAGAAATAAAAAAAGACTGGCTGAGCGTAGATAAAATGTCTGGAAATAATCTTCGGTTACATATATTACTCTTTTTCCTTGCCACTGTTCCATAATTTTATCAATAGTCTCATCATCTGTAATTTCTTTTAAGCCTGAGTTAATCAAATTTAGTGTTTCAACATCACCTTTTCTAACAGCAATCCTAGAATAACGAGTTTCAATGGGGGGCTCTACAATCTTTATGCCAGTTATTCTACTATTAGCAAGCTCATATTCACCGATCCATCGATCCACAATAATTGCATCTAAATTCCCGGTACTTAAAGCTTTAAAGGAAGTTTCCCAATCCACTATTATTTCAATATCTATTGCTTCATATCCTTGAAGCAATAGATTTGGATAACCACCGGCCTCTACTCCGACAATTTTACCTCTTAAATCGTCAATACTTCTTAAGCTTGTGCTATCATTTTGTACAAACATTGAAAAATCGGATTTTAGCAGGGGACGTGAGAAGTCAAATAGTTCATCCCTTTCAGGACTTTGATTGATGTGAAGAAGTCCGTCAGCATCACCATTTAGCATCATCTTTTGTGCTTGCTCCCAGTTTACTGGCACAACTTCGACTTCATAACCAATCCTATCCTCCATAGCCTTAACAATATCAACTGCTACACCTTTAGCTATTCCGTTGTCTTTGTAAACAATAGGAGCCAAGTTTTCATTCCCTAACAGAACCAGAGTTTTTCTACTGTCATTATTCGTAGCAAATCCACTGGATGGCAAGAGAATAATAAATAAGATAAAAATAACAACAATAATACAAACCTTACTCTTTTTACTCACCGCTCTCCCTCCCCCCGCTCCTAGCATACATTTTATACTAGTTCATCCTTGTACATCAAACAAACCCTCTTATAATTTATAAATTTCTTTGTTTTCATCGAATATTGCTTTATCTCTACTATTATTTTTCTTTAAAAATTCCTTAGTTAATTTTTTATTATCTTTTCCGTCCATCAATAGCCGATTGACCGCCTGATATAATTTTCACCAATTATTCTTAAATTCATTTAGGCTAAATACTAGATAATTAAAAAGACACCCTTAATTTTGGGTGTCTTTATTTACATTAATATTTTCTACATTAATATTTTACACCTAAATCAAGCTCAACCTCATATTCTACCGGTTTCTGTTTAAATAGATATTCGCCTTTTCTAACGGAAGCAAGAACACCAGCACGATTTC
>JAAYSI010000142.1 GCA_012524045.1 Peptococcaceae bacterium
CCATTTTTTGGCGTTAGCAAACTTTTTGGCGATTTCCTCGTCCTTATTCTTTAGCACTTTTTCCAAATGGACCTCTTTTTGGGGTTCAGCATAGGACGAAAAAGAAGCGGTAAGGGAGGCATCAGCTCGGCTGAAATCTACGGCTAGAACAGATGAACTACTCAATAGGAGATAACAAAGCACCAGCAGCAGAGCGATAGTTTTCTTTTGCTTCATAATTTTATTTTTAGCCCTCCCTATTGGCCTAATTATTGTTCAAGAACTTCAACATCTATTTCGACTTTGGCCAGACCTAAAAGTTCCCTGGCCTCATTATATATTTTGTATCTCTTCTTCCGAAATGTTCCCCAGTCTACCAAAAGCCTTAAAGCGTCGTCTTTTTTCCCTTCCAAAGCTAATCTACTGAGTAGCTCAGGCAGTTCATTGCGAATTTTGTTGTGAAGACGGTGGTGTTCTTCAAGGGTTGTATTACCCCAACAGTTTTTAGGCATAGTGTTTTCCCTCCGGAAATATTGATGTTATAATTTATTCGATTTTAGTTTAAGGAGGACTCTACAATGTCAGATTTTACAACGCAAACCAAATTCATTCAAGCCAAATTGATCAAAACTGAAATCCCCGAACTGCTTGCCAAATTAGTACAAAACGGCCGTCAAGAGGATGCACTGCAGTTATTGATTGCTTGGGGCACACATAGTAAAGACGACGAACAGGTTTGGACGGAGGCCAAAAAACTACTACAAACTGATCAATAACAAAAACAGGTGCCAAACAAGCAAAAGGGGGTTCGTCAATGTTAAAAGAAAAAGTTTATATCAAGTACCTTTACCACAGCGGTTTCCAAGTAGAAATCGGCGATACAACTTTGATTTTCGATTACATCAAAGGACCGGTCGATATCAGTAATAAAAATACTCTGGTCTTTGTCTCCCACAGCCATCCCGATCACTATAATAAAGAAATATTTACTTGGCAGAGCCAAAACTCCGAAATTAAATACATCTTAGCGGATGAAATCCGCCCTGAACAGCCAGCGCAGAACATTTTCTCTCTGGCTCCATACGAAGAAGCTCAGTTAGGGGATGTCAAAGTAAAGACTTTCGGCTCCACGGATCTGGGAGTTTCTTTCCTGGTCCAAATCCAGCAGGTCAATATTTTTCATGCCGGCGATTTCAACTGGTGGTATTGGTACGGTGAAACGCCCGCAGAAATAGCCGAAGCTGAAAGGCTATTTAAAGAGGAGATAGTTAAAATAAAAGGTGAGATGATTGACATTGCCTTATTCCCGGTCGACCAGCGACTCGAACACAATTATTGTGTCGGGGCCGATTATTTTATCGCTGAATTAAAACCGAAGTATTTGGTGCCTATGCACTTTGGGGATTGCTCAGAAACGCCTCAAAAGTATGCTGCCAAGATGAAAGATTCAGCGACCAAAGTGGTCTCGCTTAATACCCCGGGACAATCGACTACCATAAGCCTTCAGAAATAGGGCTATTTCTAAAACTAGAACTAGCAGTCCCTGTTTTTAAGCGGCAGTTATTTTTCCGGTAAGATTTCCAGCCAGTAATTATCAGGATCATTGATAAAGTAAATCCCCATTTCTTTATTCTCATAACAAATGCAACCCATTTTTTTATGGTGTTCGTAGGCTGCTTCGAAATCGTCTACAGTAAAAGCCAGATGAAATTCATTTTCGCCCAAATTATACGGTTCGGTCCTGTCTCTTAACCAAGTGAGTTCTAAACTATGGGTGGTTAGGCCGTCTCCAAGATAGACTAATATAAACTCCCCGTTTTCATGGACATATCTCCTGACCTCTTCCAGACCTAAGGCTTCCCGATAGAACTTAATACTTTTCTCCAGGTCCAAGACATTAATGTTGTTATGAGCAAATTGAAATTTCATTGGATACTCCTTTCTTGGTAAATAGCTTACCAAAGTATTTTAATAATTCCTTGTTTCTTGTATTGTACTTAATTCGAGTTAAATATACAACAATAGCTGTAATATTCACAGCTAAACATCTTAAGCCGGAATGCTTGCTTCACATCTCGGGCTATATTATAATTTAGAAAAGAGTAAAAATTAACAGGAGTGAAGAAGATGGACGATATCCCTGGGGATATAGGCAGTAGTAGTTATTTATACTTTTTAAAAACTCAGTTAGATACAATTTACCGTAAAAGACCATAATAAATTAACCGGTATTAATTTATTATGGCCTTTTTTTGTTTTTTTTGTTTTAATAGATTATTTGGAGGACGGTAAAATTGCTAACTGAGATATTGGTACTAGTTATCCTGATTGCGCTAAATGCCTTTTTTGCCGCATCAGAGATGGCCTTAGTTTCTTTAAATGATACAAAGATAAGAATACAAGCGGAGGGCGGAAATAAAAAAGCCCAGCTAATTGTTCAAGTTTTAGGCGAACCGAGTCGTTTCTTGGCAACAATCCAAGTAGGGATAACCCTAGCAGGCTTTCTGGCCAGCGCCTTTGCCTCGGATTCTTTCTCCGATGAAATCGTAAGGCTTTTTAAAGCCATTGGACTTAATGTTGATCCTAGCTTATTAAAATCAGTTTCCATGGTATTAATTACCATAATTTTATCTTATTTTACGCTGGTCTTCGGCGAACTGGTACCCAAAAGGCTGGCTATGAAAAGGGCCGAAAGAATATCATCACTGGCCATTCGCCCGATTCTTTTCCTATCAGTTCTAACTTATCCTTTTGTTAAATTTCTTACCCTATCTACGAACTTTTTCCTAAGGTTAATCGGGATCGATCCGAATCAGCATGATGAAGAAGCTACCGAAGAGGAAATTCGAATGATGGTTGAAGTCGGGGGCGAAAGGGGAACTATTGAAGAAAGCGAAAAGGTTATGATCAATAACGTTTTCGAGTTTAATAACAAAACCGTAGCAGAGATCATGACCCACCGCACCAATATTGCTTCGCTGCCGGTCGAGGCTGATCTCGACACTGTAATGGATCTAATCAATGAAGAAAAATATTCTAGGATCCCTGTTTATGAAGGCAATATCGATAATATTGTTGGAGTCTTGCAAATCAAAGATCTAATCGAATACCTAAGCATCCACGGTAGAAACTCTTCCTTTGATCTGCGGCAACTAATTCGCCAACCTTATATTGTACCTGCGTCTAAACGAACCGATGAATTATTCAGAGAACTCCAGCGTAATAAGACTCACTTGGCGATAGTCATCGATGAATACGGGGGTACAGCCGGCCTGGTAACGATCGAAGATTTAATTGAAGAGATCGTAGGAAATATTTTTGACGAATACGACGAAGAGGAAAAAGAAATCGATAAATTAGATGAAAACACTTATATTATCGACGGTTCAACCAGCCTAGACACCGTTAACGACTACCTAAGGGTCAACCTTCCTATCGAAGACTATGAGACTTTAAGCGGTTTTCTGATTGGCCAACTGGGCAGGATCCCCAAAAAGGACGATAAGCCTACCGTTGAGTTTAATGGCCTGCTGTTTAAAGTGGAAGCCGTAGAGGATAGGAAGATTACCAAGATTAAAGTTTGTAAAGCCTAATAAGCTATTTGAGCAAATTATACAAAGTGCCGGAAATATACGCTTCCCTGCTGTTCATTTCAGCGCTTAATTGAACCCCCTCGTTAGGGGGTTCCGGCTGGAAAGTATCCGTTTGCGCTTGATAAATTAAAAAGCCGGGGTCTTGCTTTAAGCGAGACCTTTTTAATTTTGTTCTTGGTTGTTCTACTACTACAACCGTAGTTATTTCGAAACTTAAACTGTAATCTCTGATTAGCTCTTTGAGTGCTGCTGTTTGAGGCAGTGTTCGGCGGAGTATACGCTCCGAAATGAATAAAATATCTACATAGGGTAAAATTTTAATTAGAGCAGATTTTTGTTCGGCTTCGCTCCAAAGATTTGTCTCGAAGTTTACATCAAAGGAAACAAGAGCTCCTTCTTGTTTAAAACGGCGCATGAGCTCTAAGCCGATGTTATAGATATTTTCGCTTAAGGATAAATTTACTCCACTGGTATGGAACAATTTGCAGTTATTGTAAATAGTTGACGGAAGTTCATTTAAATCTAACTGGTTTAAAGCAGCCTCTTTCCGGTTATAGACAATATCATTTTTTCCGGGAAAGGGTTTTTCTTTCGAAAAATAGAGCCCCAATTTGGCATCCTCATATTTATTGAGTACTACGAAATCAGTGGCAATACTGCTAGCACGCAGGTAATCCAAGACCTGCCCCCTAATATTATGCCTCGGCAAACAGGATATGAATCCGCTTTTCAGACCCAAGGCCGAAACACCTGCTACCACATCCAGTTCCAAGCCCAGTACCTGATTTTTTATAACCGCAGCATTACTAACATTGTTGACGTTTTTGGAAAGGTTAAGACCTAATAATATCTCCCCAAAACCAATGATGTCATACCTCTTATTCATAAAAAAACCTCTTTCTACCTACCTACCAACCTACTTAGGCGAGGATTCCTCCTCTTTGCTCTAAATATTTTTTCTTAAATATTTTTCTATTATTTTTATTATATCTAAACTTTTGGTAAATTTCAGTAAAATTATTAACGTTAAAACATTCTTTTGCCATAATCAAGTAAACGCTGCTCAGCGAAATTCTCCCATCTAGTGCCGGGCTGACCAAAATTAGCATATGGATAAATCGAAATGCCGCCGCGCGGGGTGAATTCGCCGAATACTTCTATATACTTCGGTTGCAACAAATTAATTAAATCTTTCATGATAACATTGACAACATCTTCATGAAAATCCCCATGATTACGAAAACTAAATAAATAGAGTTTTAAGGATTTACTCTCAACTAATTTTTCAGCGGGAATGTAATTGATATAAATCGTAGCAAAATCCGGCTGTCCGGTCATTGGACATAAGCTGGTAAACTCCGGGCAATTAAATCTTACAAAATAATCGTTTTCCGGGTGCTTATTAGCAAAGGCTTCCAAAAGGTTCGGATCGTAGTCAAAGATATATTTTGTTTCCCCAGATCCAAGATGGGTTAAGCCATCAATTTTTTTATCTTTCATTTATAGTTACCTCCTTTAGTGGCTTAAATAAATACAATACGGCAATGCCGATAACCTGCATTAAGCTTTTTACAATAAACTGGCCCATTACTGCATAAGGAATGGCTTCCCAGGACAAAAAACCGGAAATAAGCGGTGACAAGCCGATAGTGACAAAGATTGCGCTGTCCAAAAAGCTGCTGACTACTCCGCTGGCAAAGACCCGTTTTAAAAATGAAGTCTTAAAGCGAGTATAAATCTCAGTATCCGTTGCTTCAGAAATAAAGAAAGACATTGCGGAAGCAAGTGTTATGGCCAAGGTGTCACCAAGTAATTTTGAAGTTGTGGCCGATAGAGCCAAAGCAACTATTATCGCTATATAGGCAGTCCTGCGACCATATTTTGCTTGGATAATATCCCTTAAGATAAAAGTAGCTCCGATCAACCAACTGCCCCACGGCACCAGAAAAATGCCGAGTTGCATCGGCGCGAAAGCAGCAGTAATTACATTAGCTAAGATAATCGAAATTAAATATAGAGCTAAAAACATAAGTCCCTTTCCTCCAGTTACAAATCCCTTTATCTCAGATTTTTTATTCTTAGGCTTTACAATTTGAGCGCTTAGTAGTCTAATTTAGTAGCTATCCTGTCTTGTAAGTTTTTGGCAAATAAAAAAGGGCAAGCTGCCCCAAAATACACTATCATGCGATAGCAATCCTAGTTTTGTTTAGAGACAGGATGGGTCGCGAACTGTCTTATTCGGTTAAAGGTACAGACTGCTTTCAAAATCAACCACAGGATGTACAGCTGCTACAAGCTGATCTGCCGGAAGAACAACTGCCGCAGTCTTTGCCACCGCTAACCCCACTTACATTTATCGAAGTAAATCTTTGGGCAATATTTTTACTGGAACACTCTGGACATACTTGCCGTTCTTTGGCACTGATACTGCAAAAAACGGTGAATTTATGCCCACAGTCTTGACATACTAGATCATAAGTCGGCAAGTAGATCGCTCCTTTCTTTAAATCATAAAACAATTAGGCGTTATTTTTTATACCATCCAGGTACTTAATCGCTATCAGGGCGGCCGTAGCTCCTTCTCCCGTTGCTTTAAGCAGTTGGTAAGGTTGGCCTGTGCAATCCCCGGCTGCAAATAAGCCTGGAATGTTTGTTTCTAAGTTATGGTTGACTTTAATTACTCCATTTTCCATCTCCAGCCCTGGCACCAGCTGCTCAGCCGGAATATTTTCTCTTAAGATAAATACACCGTCAACCTTAAGGGTTTCTTTGGTGAGTACCAATTCTTCAACCCGATCGGCACCGTTGATTGACCTGACTCTGTCCTGCTTAACTTTAATTCTCGAGTCGAGCTTGCCCCAATCTTTGTAATAAGGGATGTAATATACCTCAGCACCAATATCAGCCATATAATTGGCTTCGTCTTCAGCTTCCTTTTCATAGGCTATGATTGCAACCGTTTTATCTTTGTAAAGAGGGCCGTCACAAGTGGCACAATAGCCCACCCCTTTTCCTAGCAGTTCAGCTTCTCCCTGAAACAACCTTTGGGCTGAGACTCCCGTTGCCAGAATCACGGCGTCAGCTTGGATAAAGTCCACGTTATTAGATAACATAAACGGAGGACCAGGATAGATACTGGCCACTTTCCAGGGTATGATTTCGATCTGCATCTGTTTTAAATGGGCCAAAAAGCGCTGGCGTAATTCCTCTCCTTTGATTTCCGGAAAACCGATAAAGTTATCCACTCGCTCAGCCTTGGCCAGCTTTGGACTGCAAAATTCCTGACCCAATAGAACAAAATGGCGGTTCCTTATCTTAGCATTGATGGCCGCCGCCATACCGGCCGGTCCACAACCTACTATAGCCAATTCATAATGTTTTTCTAATTCAACCTTCTTCTGTTCCATCGGTCTACTCCTTTTAAATCAAAATAATCAATTATAAATAAGGCTAATCAAAAGCCAAGGTTTTCACCGATGATTACTACTTGAATCTTAGTCAGCGGAGGGCATTTATGAATTATGGTCGTAATATTACAAATGCGAGTTGCTGTCTGACAATCCGCACACTGTCCGGTTTTAATACAAGGATTCGGAGTTTCATGCCTTTTGCTGTTCATTGGAGCTGCTACATTTTTAATTCTTTGCTCCGCTTCGTCCAGATCTCTAACAACTTTATTAATCCCGGCTACAATAATTACTTTCTGCGGGCCGAAAAACATCGCCGCTACCCTATTCCCTATTCCATCTTTATTCACCAGTTCCCCTTTAAGGGTTATGGCATTAGAACTGGTTAAAAAGACGTCCGAACTCAGTTGCTTATAGCGGCACTCCTTTTTTTCCTCAGCCGAAAGATCAGGCTGATTATGATCGTATAATAAAAAACCTTTTTGCCGCAAAAGCCCTACTAAACCTATTTCTCTAAGGGTCGAAGAGCCACCTACTCCAACTTTGGCTCCTTCCGGAATCTGCTTAAGAATATAGTCTACCGCTTCCTGCCCGGTTGCAAAGTACATGGCTTCAAATCTATTCTTTTGAAGGGCTTTGACAACTTTTTCACCTATGGTGCTATTATGCCAAGTTCTAAGCTTATTTATCATTCTCCTCATTCCTTTTTACCGGATTATCTTATTTTCTGATTATATCTTATTTCCAATTAATTGGAGCTTTATCTAAAATTTTAGTACTGTCTTTGGGAAAGTCAATAACTACAGTCACAATAAAAGAATATTTTAGTGAGTTACTTTTTGCGAAACTTGGCGAGATGCTTTCAGAAAAAGTATAAGAGCAATGAAAGTCGGGATTAGAGCAAGTAAATAGATATACTGATAGCCGAAGATATCCGCAAGCAAGCCCCAGGCAATCGAACCAATCCCTATACCAAAATCAAAACCTAGGAAAAAGGTGGCATTCGCCGCTCCGTGGCGAGAAGGATCGACGTCACGCACAGCCATCGCCTGCAAAGCAGGCTGAGTACCGCCAAAGCCGATTCCGTAGATAAAACCTGCTATCATGAAAGCAAGAAGCGAATGAGCCAAATACAAGATAACTATCGCCAAAAACACAGCCAGAATCCCCGGCAAAACAGCAGCGGCATATCCTTTGCGATCTGCCAAACGCCCAAAATAAGGACGGCAAAACAGTAAGGATAGAGCATAAGCGGAGAAGAACAGACCGATATTTTCCACCTGACGTTCCGCCCCATAAAGCGCAATGAAAGTAATAATTGAGCCATAAGTTATGGTCAGAAAAAGCGCAATCATCCCCGGAGTTAGCGCCGCTTTTTCAATGATACTGCTTTTAACGCTCCGGGCATTAGGCTCTATTTTCATACAATTAATCGGTAAAGCAATGAAAAAGGCAACTAGCGCGAAAAACACAGCCCCAGTAAATACCGAATTAAAACCATAACCGTCCATTAAGCCCAAACCCAGTGCCGGCGCAATGGCCATGGATAGAGTTCCGGTCAAGCCAAAATAGCCCATCCCTTCGCCCATCCGGGCCTTAGGTATGATATCGGTGGCAATGGTACTGGCACCTGTACTCGAGGTTCCCCAGCCAAAGCCATGCAGGAAGCGCAGAGCTAAAAGGGTAAGGATGCTTGGAACCCAATGGTAGGCCAGCGTACAAAGCAGGAAAAACAAAATTCCGATGAGGTAAACCCCTTTTCTCCCCTGCCTGTCCAACAAATTGCCGACCAGTGGTCTTATCAAAACAACAGATAGGGTAAAACCGCCAGCAATAATACCTGCCCAAGTTTCCGAACCGCCTAACTCTATAGTATATACCGGGATAACCGGCATAAGCATATGAAGGCCCATAAAAACACAAAAATTAGCCAAAGAAATCAAAATGAAATCTCTGGTCCAAAGCGGCTGCTGCTTCATCCCTTCCGTTGCTACCCCAATATGCTTCCTCCCAAATTTTAAGTATTTCCCCTCTACGAACTTCCTACAAGTTAATTAAATAAATACCAATCTTATCTATTATAACAGGCGCTGCTTCAGTATTCAATTTACCTTATAAGTTTGTTTGCTTTGGCTTAACCTGGTAAAATAAGCAAAGGGTATAAAATTTAAATTCGCGAAAGGTAGTATTTGCGTGAATATCTGGATTTTTAATCATTATGCTACCGCTCCTTCCCAGGTTGGCGGAACCAGACATTATGACCTCGCTTCGCAGTTGGTCCAGAGAGGGCATCAGGTTACAATATTTGCCTCATCTTTTAACCACTTTTCCCGGAAAGAAACTCAAGAGTACGCTAACGGTACATATTTTAAGGAAGAAAAGCTGGCTAAGATAAACTATCTATGGATTAAGACCTCTCCGTACAACAATACGCTGAGTAGACTACGGAATATCCTGGACTATACTTTTAATGCTTTTCGCGCCGCACGCAACAAAATGACTCGGGAAAAACCCGATATCATCATTGGCTCGAGTGTTCATCCGCTGGCTGCTTATCTCGGCTATAGGCTAGCCAAAAAAACTCAAAAACCCTTTTATTTTGAAGAAAGAGATCTTTGGCCTCAGACTTTTGTGGATTTTGGTAAGCTGAGCAAACATAATCCGCTTGCTCTTATTCTCTACTCTTTGGAAAAATTTCTTTATAATAAAGCGACTAGAATAATAGTTTTATTTGAAAAAGCAACCAGTTATGTCGCTTCCCGCGGAATTAACCCTGAGAAAATTATCTTCTTGCCTAATGGGGTAAACCTCCAAGCATTTCGCCAAAACGAAACAAAACAAGATGAAGCTATTTGGCAACTTATGCAACCCTATAAATATAAAGTGGTCTATACCGGTTCCCACGGGATAGCCAATCATTTGGAACCTCTAATCGAAACCGCCCACATAATTCAGCAGCAAATGCCGGATATCCAGTTTATCTTAGTTGGTGACGGACCTAAGAAAAAGGAGCTGCAAAGAAGGGCTGCTGAATATCAACTTACCAATATTACTTTTGCCGATCCGGTTCCAAAAGAAAAAATACCTTATTTATTAAGCTTAGCGGATTTGTCCTTTATTTCCATGCAGAAATCCCCACTGTATAAATGGGGATTTAGCATGAATAAAATATACGATTATATGGCTGCCGGTTTACCGCTAATGCTCTACTCCAGCGCCGAAGTTGTTGGCGATTTTAAAGATCTTTCTGGGGTAGAGCTTGCAGAAAGCCCACAAGAATTGGCTGAAAGGATCAGCACTGTCATCTCCGACCATAAGTATAGACAAGATGCGAGCCAATACTTAAAAGCTTATGTAGACAAACACTTTTCCTGGGAAAAACTAGCTTTAAAGCTGGAAGAACATATGCTAAAGGATTACAAGCAGGAGTTGAGCCATGCTGAAAAGAATATTTGACATAATTGTCGCTTCGTTCGGTCTGCTACTTACTTCCCCGCTTTTGTTGCTGACTGCTTTAATTATTAGAATAAAGCTCGGTTCTCCGGTTATTTTCACGCAGCAACGTCCCGGCCTACATGGTAAACCTTTCTTCATTTATAAATTCCGGACCATGACCGACGAACGGGATGAAAAGGGAGAGCTACTGCCGGACGAAAAACGGTTGACCAAAACGGGAAAATTGATCCGCAAATTAAGCCTGGACGAGCTTCCTCAACTGTTTAATGTGTTAAAAGGGGATTTGAGCTTAGTCGGCCCGCGGCCGCTATTAATGGAATACCTGCCTCTATACACCCCGGAGCAAGCCCGTCGCCACGAAGTTAAACCGGGCATTACCGGTTGGGCGCAGGTTAACGGACGCAATGCACTCAGCTGGGAAGACAGATTTAAGCTTGATGTCTGGTATGTTGATAACCGATCCTTTTGGCTTGACCTCAAGATACTCTTTCTCACCTTCATTAAAGTGTTTAAATCCGAAGGTATAAGTCAGAGCGGACATGTGACTATGGAAAAGTTTCAAGGGAGCCCTAATTCGAATAAAATATCCAGTCCGGAAAAAACAGAGGAACCGGAAGAAGCGGAAAGCAAAGAAGGTGTAAACAGTGACTAAGCTGATTCTAATAGGCGCCGGCGGGCACAGTAAAGTTATCCAGGA